>JBPCXN010000388.1:0-35877 GCA_051008495.1 Endozoicomonas sp.
AAAGAGCCAATTGTGTATCCGGCCTTTTATCAGGTACATCCTCCCGACCTTTGTGAAAAGATGTTTGACCATCAGATGCGGCACTTTTGCCTGGAGCTGGTGGAAAACAAATTTGAAAGGCTTATGAAAAATGCTGAGAAGGGACAGCCCGGACTGGTTCACGAGTGGCTTTCTCTTTTCAGGGGGCTGCCCCCTGAAAGAGCCCAACATGCATTTACTGAACTTATAGCCGTTTTTGAACAAATCCGGGACGACCTGACTCCCGAACAAACCATTCACTGTGACTGGTTGGCCGGTTGTCTGGAGTATATTCGTATTCAGGTCACCCCAAGGCTGGAAAACGAATCGCTGAAAACTTACCTTAGCCTGCCACTTGAAGAATGGCCTGAGCCGGAAAAGCTTCCCGGACAACTGAAGCCCCGGTTTGTACGATTAAGGCACTGGCGGGAATCCCCTTTCTACCAACTGACAAAACAGGAAGCGGGGCCGCAGGGTTCTCAGGCAGAATGATAAAAGAAGGTGTTCACCTGAAAAACCCTGAAGCCCTGGTATTACGTAGCACCATTCCTCCCCCTTCAAAACTGCCGGTTCACAAGCACCCTGTTATCAATCTGGCTATCTGTTGAAAGCGGGTCTCCGGGGTCGGGTCTTGCATCGTGCATAACAGGTCCGACGGTCTACTTTCTACGCTTTGATGCTTATTCAGAGATGCATAACAATGAGCAGGCCATTACGTCTTGAGTACTCAGGAGTTCTTAATCATGTGACCTCCAGAGGGAATGAGCGCAAACCGAATTACCGGGAATAGGCAGACTTTGACCTGTTTCTGGAAGTAGTTGGCGAAGTCTGCGACCGGTGTAACCGGGTGGCCCACAGCTGGTGCCTGATGACGAACCATTACCACCTGCTGGTTGCAAACACCGGATGCCAACCTGCCTGCGGATATACGACAGTTGATTGATGTCTTCGAATAAAAGGCATCAGAAAACTAATTTCAGCAGTGAAGCACAAGCATTTTTCCAATTACTGCATTCATTTATTCTCTCTGGACTTAGAATGACGGTCAGTATATTTTAGATGTGCGTTAACAAAAAACCTCCACGACCATCTAAGGTAGCGAAGCTCAGGATTGAGTATGAAAGCAATAGGATATCGTGCACGTTGGAGTATTCTTTTAGCGGTTATTATCAGCGCTATTCTTTTGCTGTTTTTTTTATTTAATGATCCTGTCACAAAATGGACAGAAACTACTCTCAGCACAACCTCACATCCGGCTACCATTTCCACTATTACTGTATTTCTCCTGACATTCGACGTTATCCTGCCCGTTCCATCAAGCATAGTCAGCATAGCCGCCAGCACTATACTGGGTCTGTTATGGAGCACTGCTTCCATATGGCTGGGTCTGATGCTCGGATGTATTTTCGGCTATTGGCTTGGTGCTCGCTGCACGTCACAGTTTCTCTACAAAGTTCTTGGCCAGAAAGAATTTCTGCGCGCAGAACAACTCAGCAATCGCATTGGTATCAGCTTATTGGTTGCCATGAGAGCCGTTCCTGTTCTGGCTGAAACGTCGGTGATTACCGCCGGCATTGTCCGAATGCCCTTGATTAAATTTCTCCTTTCAACAGCACTGGCCAATGTCGGCCTGGCCCTGGCTTATGCCTACATAGGGTCACAGGCAGACATGAAAAATCCTCTGCTATTAATTATCTTTGGTAGTATTCTTGTCGCAACTCTGAGCTGGGCAGTGGAACGAGGTATCCGGCAGATAAAAAGAAAAAATCCCAGACTCAATTTAATACGACACAAGACATCTAATAAGAAAAAAAGCATTAATTCTTCTGCGACTCTGCACGCCAATCTTACTATAGATTATTCATACGATGTGTTTTTCACCGAATCAGTTTTCAGCCCTGAGAACAAAACACTACTGGATGCTCTACAGGCAGAAGAATCCAGTCGAAGCACAAAAGCAGTCGTATTGATCGACAGCGGACTTACTGAGGAAAGTCCAGAGCTGGAAGATCACATCAGGACCTATTTCAATCACCACAGCGGCCTGATCCAACTGCTGGCTTTGGTTGAGATAGCAGGCGGGGAAGTGGGCAAAGATGCCGCTGCCATTGAGAAAATCTATCAGACCTTGTTCCATCATCAGCTGGACCGGCACAGTTATGTCATAGCTATTGGAGGGGGAGCTGCACTTGATACCATCGGCTTTGCCACCGCCAGCTTTCATCGAGGTCTCAGGCTTATACGACTGCCAACGACAGTCCTGGCACAGAATGATGCGGGCATTGGCGTAAAAAATGGTATCAATGCCTTCAACAGCAAGAACCTGATCGGCAGTTTCTCTCCCCCCAGCTGCATCATCAATGATTTACAGTTTCTGGAAACACTGTCCAGCCGGGACAAACGCTCGGGTATAGCCGAGGCCGTTAAAGTTGCAGCCATTCGCGACCGGGACTTCTGCACTTGGCTGGAAGAAAATGCATCGCGGCTTGCCCGCTTTGAAAAGCCATCCATGCATTACATGATCTACCGCTGTGCAGAGTTGCACCTGCAACAGATCTGTCAGGGCGGTGACCCCTTTGAGAAAGGTCAGGCGAGGCCGCTGGATTACGGCCACTGGTGCGCCCACAAGCTGGAAGCGCTGACAAAATATCAGCTACGTCACGGTGAAGCCGTTGCCATAGGCATGGCCCTGGACGCCCGTTACTCCTTTAATACCGGTCTGTTAAGTGAATATGAGTTCTCAAGGCTGATATCACTGCTGGAAAATCTGGAATTCACTCTCTGGCACCCAGCCCTGGAGTGGGAACAGACCAATGGATCACCTCTATTTATGGATGGGCTGGACGAATTCCGTCAACACCTGGGGGGAGACTTATGCATTACCCTTTTGAGTTCGCTGGGAAGAGGCATAGAGGTCAGCACTATGGACAATACGCTGATCATCAGGGCCAGAGACTGGCTTAAAAAGCGTTACTCTCAAAAGGCGCTTTCCAAAAACAAACCATCAACACTAGTGACTTATTGCTGAGCTCAGCCCTATGACTGTCACAATCTGGCTTGTGCCCGGCAGTGTTTCCAGCCTGCCAACCGTATGGACCAGCATACTGGCAGCCATTTTATGTCAATTAATTTTTTCGCTGTACCTGTTTTACATCGCTCTATAAACGACAAATGATGCTTATAAACAATCACCCCAGTTCAGACAGCCATATTGCTGAAGAACAGCTCGAATTCTCTTTATGGCAGGCAATCCCTGACAGCCGCATGGCCTGGTTGAAGTCAGCCCTGGACACAATTTCAGCCTGCAGCAATATTGATGAGGCGATCAACTATTTTTTACGTTTCAGTGCAATGACCCGGCGTACTTTAGGTACCGCCTTTGTCACAAGCATCAATCAACAAAGCTGGCATATTGACGAAGCCAGCAGGCTGATCCTGCTAATTAAAACCCTGAACACAGCACCAGAAAACAAGCGGTCAGAAGTATTAAGCAATGTCTACCGACAGTCCGACGAAACTGAAAAGCAGGTGATTGCCAAAGGGCTAACCATTATAGACGACGGAGAGTCTGTTAATCTGGCGTTAGCCATCGGCAGAACAAACAATATCGAGCTGTTCTCTGCTCTGGCGCTGAGCAACCCATACCCTGCACGTTATTATAATGACCGTGAATTTAATCAGTTGATTTTGAAAGCCCTGTTCATGGAACTGGATCTCAGAAAAACAGTCGGTTTACAAACTCGTCTGAATCCCAGTCTGTCTTTGTTAAGCCTGGATCTGCTGAAAGAGCGTTTAGCGGCTGACCGCTCTCCTCCAGCAACCCTGTCAGAAGCCATTAACCTGGAGGATCTCTCGCCAACAGATCAGAGCCTTGTTAATGAAAGTGTCATTTCCACACCCTAGTGTGAAGAGACAGTCGCTTAAAAGAATAAAAAAGGGAGCACAACAGCATGTTATTTTTCGACCCTCATATTCATATGGTTTCCCGAACCACTGATGACTATCAGCGCATGTATGCCGAAGGTATCGTCGGTGTTATTGAACCCGCATTCTGGCAGGGACAGGCACGCACGTCAGTGGGCAGTTTTATCGATTATTTTGACACACTGCTTGGCTGGGAACGCTTTCGAGCCAGCCAGTTTGGGATTCATCATTACTGCACCATTGGCCTGAATCCCAAAGAGGCTAATGACCTCCAGATCGCTGAAGAGGTAATGAGCCTGTTACCACGTTACCTGGCCAGGGATGGGGTGGTTGCCGTCGGGGAGATTGGTTATGACGATATCACTGCGGACGAAGATCGCTTTCTCGCTGAACAGCTGGAACTGGCCATTGAGTTCCAGCTACCGGTGTTAGTCCACACTCCGCACCGGGACAAGATCGGTGGGACAAAACGCACCATTGATCTAATCCGGGAGGTTGGCATCAGGGAAGAGCTGGTCATTATTGATCATCTCAATGAACTGACATTACCCCTGGTCATGGAAACGGATTGCTGGCGCGGCCATTCCATTTATCCCAACACCAAAATGTCAGAACAGAGAATGGTGGCCCTGCTCCAGCAATATGGCATGGAAAAAATGGTCGTCAACAGTGCTGCGGACTGGGGCGTCAGTGACCCACTGAAAGTGCCAAAAACCGGCAAAGCGATGCTGTCAGCCGGCTTCAGTGACGACGATGTCTCCAGGGTTTTATTTGACAACCCTGTCAGCTTTTTTGCCCAGAGTGGAAGACTGTCCAGGGAGACCGTCTGTACACCCATCAAAGTCGATCAGACTCAGCTATGGCAGGAAAACTCAACCCTGAGGGGACAGGAGCCTGTGGTCGAATGCTAGCAGAAAAAACTGTTCCTGGTTCCGCCCGCTACGGTTCTTCCGATATCGCCTATTGCAGCAATGTTCATAGCGGAGAAGATCTTTCCAGCATGATCGACAATCTGCACAGATTTGTCGAGCGGGTCATGGAGCAGCGCAATCTTAGCCATTTGACCAGTGGTTTATGGATAAGCGCTGCTGCTGCTGCTGAGCTTCAGGACGAATCAGCCATGGCAGTATTCAGCCAGCATTTGAAAGACACCGGAGTACAGTTAACCTCCCTGAACGGTTTTCCCTACGGAGGATTTCACAGAAACCAGCTCAAAGCAGGGGTCTATCTTCCTGACTGGTCACAACCCGCCCGCCTGGAATACACCCGGCAGCTGGCTGAAATACTGGCCGCAAACCTTCCTGAAGGCGTGGATTCCGGAGTGATATCCAGTGTCCCACTGGGTTACAAGCAGAGCTGGAATCATGAAAAACAAGCCAAGGCTGTCGCACATTTAACTGACCTGACGGCATATCTGCATGAGCTGGAACAGAAAACAGGCAAACACATTCTGCTGTGCCTGGAGATGGAGCCGGACTGCGTGCTGGAATCCACCGATGAACTGATCGAGTTTTTTCACTCTGTTGTAAGCCCTTCCATACCTGGCTCCCGTTACCTGGGCTGCTGCTACGATGTTTGCCACCAGGCTGTAATGCATGAAGATATCTATTCATCCCTGCAACGCATTACTTCAGCAGGTATTACCATTGGCAAGATACAGCTCTCCAGTGCCCTGCAGGTAAAGTTTGATTCCCAGGTTCAAGACACAGAGCTTGTTGCGATTCTGAAGCAGTTATGCGAGCCCAGGTACCTGCATCAGGTTAAGATCCTGGATGAGCAGGGTTCACTGAGTTCTGAAGCAGACCTGCCTCTGGTCTTAAACGGAATGAATGCCCGGCAGCAATCATGGCGAATCCATTTCCATACCCCCATCTACTTTCATCATCTCGTGCACTCCGGTTTGCAAACGACAGCGGCTGAGCTTTTCAGGGTTTTTGAATTCCTTGCCCATAACCCGGCGCTCACACCATGTCTGGAAGTCGAAACCTACTCGTGGCAGGTTCTGCCAGAAAGCGTACGACCTGACACAGACAAAGCCTTAATCGCGGGAATCACCAGGGAACTGGAATGGGTGGAACATCAACTGGAAAAGTACGGTCTGCTGCAGGCCACTGTCACCATGAACCAGAAGGGTAACAACTGATGTCAGGTCCAGGCATATGCCCGTCACTCGTGGTAATAAATATTGTTGGCCTTACTCCCTCTCTGCTGGGTGAGCACACACCAAACCTTAACGCGCTGATCCGGGATGGCGACATGCAGCCCATGAAAGGCGTCTTCCCAGCTGTCACCACCACGGCCCAGGCCACCATGCTGACCGGTCTCTCTCCCGCAGAGCACGGTATTGTCGGCAATGGCTGGTACTTCAGAGACCGGGCGGAAGTGAATTTCTGGCTGCAGCCTGATCACCTGATGGGCGGTGAAAAGGTGTGGCAGACAATCCGAAAGAGCAAACCGGCATTCACCTGCTCCAAGCTGTTCTGGTGGAACAATATGTACGCCGATGTTGATAACGCCATTACCCCAAGGCCACATTACCCCGCAGACGGCAGAAAGATCATGGGGCTGTACTCCGAGCCCCCGGAGCTGCATAAGGACATTGAGAAAACCATTGGCACCTTTCCCTTTCTGAACTTCTGGGGACCTGCCTCCGGTATCCGTTCCAGCCGCTGGATAGTGGATTGCGCCATCGAAGAATTCAAGCGTAACGCCTCTGATCTGCAGCTGGTTTATCTTCCCCATCTCGATTACAACCTGCAGCGTCTCGGGCCCAAGCATCCTGATATCAGCGACGATGTCAGGATGATTGATCACGAAGCCGGACGCCTGATTGACTTCGCCAGAAGCCAGGGAGCGGATGTTCTGGTGGTTTCGGAATACGGAATTGGCGAAGTTCACCAGTCGGTTTCCATCAATCGCATCCTGCGGGAAGCCGGCTATCTGCGTGTGAGAGAGTCACTGACCTGGGAGCTGCTTGATGCCGGTGCCAGCCGTGCTTTTGCTGTGGCCGATCATCAGTTCGCCCACGTTTATATCAAAGACCCGGCGGACCTGAAAAGTATCAAACGTCTGCTAGAGAATACCCCAGGCATTGAGCGGGTGCTTGACGCCGGTGGGAAACGACAGTGGCACATCAACCACTCCCGTTCCGGTGAGCTGATTGCGATAGCCGAACCCCAGTGTTGGTTTGATTACTACTACTGGCTGGACGACAGCAATGCTCCTGATTTTGCCCGCACCGTTGATATTCACCGGAAGCCGGGGTTTGACCCGGTAGAACTGTTTCTCGATCCAGACCTGTTGTTACCAAAAATGAAAATTGTCAGGCGACTGCTGCAGAAACACCTTGGGTTCAGAATGCTGATGGATGTTATTCCCCTGGATACCCGGCTGGTGAAAGGGAGCCATGGCAGGCCAGAAAGCAGCCCGGACAGTGGGCCGCTGATTATTTCCAGTCAGAAAAACCGGCTGCATGAAAACTTTGCCATGCATGAAGTATCGCGAGTGATTACCAGCCACTTCCTCACAACCAGCAGGGAAGACAGGAAAAAACGAACAGAGAAAATGACCCGGGGAAGAGAGCTTCAGTCTTGATCTCCTCCAGAACTAGGCCATCAAAAAACCTGGAAGGTTTGTCATGAGATACGTTAAAACAACAATAATACTGGCCTTGTGTGGCTTGCTGTACAGTCTACTGATTTTCCACACACCTGAAAGCAACCAGGCCAACGCGACAGTTGACAGCACGCTTGTCAGTTGCCAATTCCCAACGGATATTCCAGTCGCTTCAGCCTCACAGGCGGAGTTTGATCAGTACAGCTGGCGCATGTTTACCGCGCTGAACCAGCCGGTCAGCAGCAGCTACCGTGGCCAGCCAGATTGTTCAGAACCACTGGGTTCAACCAGCAAAACAGTCTGGCGAAGCTACAAACAGGTGGATCAGATATTCCTGCCCGGCGCCGCGAATCCCGGTCCCTGGAATGCTCCACCAGCCGACTCAAAAACCGCAATAAGCGCCATATCCAAAGTCAGTGCCAGCATCGAGGGCACCATCAATCAGCCCGTTGGCGGATGGTTAATAGATCAGCAGAAGAACCCAACCTATTACCAGATAGCGGCCAACGAAATTTCCTACAATTATATTGTTAATAACGACCTGTATAACAAAAATACCCTCAACACTGTCAGCCAGATTAACTTCCCAAATTACGCTACCGAGATCAAAGCCAGCTGGCGTATTCTGACTGCCAGCGATAGCCCGGCACGCTTTCTGAACATACCGGCTGAAGTAGCAACCTTCGACGATTCCGGTAAAGTCAATGGCTCAGAAAAGGTGACTCTCGGCCTTGTTGGTTTGCACATTATCACCAAGGCTGCCGGTTTCCCACAGTGGGTCTGGGCGACGTTTGAACAGGTTGATAATGTTTCAACAACAACTGAACAGCCCTCCTATTACAACGCCAAGGCTTCTGCCAGCGAGGTTAACCAGTCTCCCTGCTACAATCATGCTGTCCCCTGTACTCCGGCTCCCGGCAAAAATTTTCACACACCGAACCCGTTAACCCGGGTAACCCCTATTGCCGAAGAAACAGCCACTGTTAATGCCTCTGCGCAGGCAGAACTGTCTTCCACTTTCCTGCAGTACTATGAACTGATCACCACTCAGCGGGCATCTGACCCTAATAATCCAGGCAATCCGGCCGGTTCGCCCACTCCGGCTGTTTCCGCCAACACCACGATGGAAAGTTATATTCAGCCAGTCAGCAGCTGCATGGACTGCCACTCCACAGCATCGATAAAACCGGGTAAGAAATCGGATTTCTCTTTCCTGTTTCTCCATGCTCAGGCTCCATCTTCTGCCACAGCATGCAACGCATGTCTTTCAACGGAGGATTTGAAGAAAACCGGCTTCGCCAGCATCGAATTGAGTGAATCGCACCTGAAAGCTGTATCCAATATTCCAGCCAGATAACAGGGAGAACAACCATGGGTATTTTAAATGGATCGCGCATTAATTTCTGGGGTGGCATTCAAACCAATGTCTGTACGGCCAACAACACCCAGACTCCGGGAGGCAAGGACATTCTGGATCTGGTTAACGCCACCATTGTCGGCGACCTTACCGATGATGAAATGATTGAGTGGTTCAGAACCCCTGCCTACACAAAAAATGGGGAACCCGCTTTCACTGAGAGCGGCTGGAATTATTATGGCGATCATCTGGTTAACTCCGTGGATGCCAAGATCAGTTCAGAAGGCCCTGCCGGAAATATGGTGACAGACGGCAGCCTGGCCAATCAGCCAGTTTACCTGTTAGGTTCCCTTGATCCCGTGACCGGTCAGGGACCTTTTTTCGGGCCGGTCATGGTTGACCTTGACCCGACCAGCGGCGTGACCACCCAGATCTTTTTCGGAGGTTTGCAGATTGGCACCAACGAAGATATCAAACTGCTGATCCGCCATAATGCCGTTTGCTCCAGTCACAGCCTGGATTTACGCATTCTGAATGGAGAAACCGATTCCCCCGGTTCTTCCAAGATCAACGGCACATTTCAGCTGACTTTTCCCCTCAGCAGCATTGTTCAACACGACACCAGTTGTAAAACCCTGGAAGCGATTATCAAAGACCCCAAGGCAACCGGCATCGTTCTGCGGTTTTCCATGTTCGAAATGGCTCCCTACATGACCACACCCGAACAGCTCGCTGATTTTCAAGCCAACAGAAACAGCTCCAACCCCAGCAGCGGCCGGGTGATCGGCACACTGGGACCGGCCTATGAGGGAGAGTGGGATACCTGCCCGCCGGGACGGCTTCTGCAGAACCAGACCGGTGGCGCCACCGGTTTTGCACAGGTTCATGACGACTTTTTAAGCCTTGATACCGTCAGCCTGATGCTGAAAGAGAACTTCCGGGCCGACCGGACAGACTTTACCGGGCCTATTGGCCCCAATATCAAGTTTGACAGTCTTGATGTGTCCGCAGGCTCCGAGGTCATTGGCAGCTATGATCCCCTGTCAGAGGATTACTACCTCTACGGCGGTATCATTGATGTGCCAGTCGATACCAGCCAAAAGAAAGAAGCCCTGGCGACCAGTCCGATTGAGATTATCGGGCATCAGGCTGTTTCAGGATCAGACCAGGGAAACAGTGTCTCCATCAGTGAAATACCACTGCGCATAGACAGTAATGATCGAAACATCTATCTGGAAGATATTGCCGGTACCCCTGATCGCATCTGCGGTGTCAGTTACCTGGGAGGGCCTCTTCCTTCAGATACCAATTTTGCGATTAACTCTTACTCTTCCGGAACGCTGCCCAACCCCAGATTCCTCACATTCTCAAAATGTGCTCATGCGAAAGCGGGTGACAGCACCATTTCCTTCTCCGTTGAGGATAATGGCAGTGGCCGGGCCGGTTTTGAGCAGCTGCAGATTTCTCTGGGCACATCTGCGTACTTTATTAATTTTCGAAGGTATCCGGAAACCGATTTTGGAATACCTGCAGGTTCAACCGTCACCTGGGACCAGGCTTACGACAATGTCCTGAGATTTTTCTATATCGTGTTTCCGGCCATGTCGAAGCGCATCCCCCTGAACTTTGAAGACAGCATCAAAGCCACGGGACCGCAGATACTGGCCCGCACTTCGGAAGAATATCGTGATACCACACTGTATATGCCCATAGTGCGCTCCATGACACCAAGCCAGGTAAAACTGTTGAGAGCATTCCTGACCAACACCCCGTGGAATCCATAAGACAGGGTAAAGCCGTCAAATACCCTGAACATAAAAAAACAAAGGTGGTGGCAGGAGCATTCCTATGACCATAAAAATTCCAGAAACTCTCTCTGGACAGAGACTGAAGCCAGACATTTTCATTACGGGTTTGAAAAACCCCCGTGGCATACTGACCCCGGATGATCACACCATGCTGATTATCGAGGCTGGCTCAGGAATTCCAGGTAAATCAGACGGAAGACTGATAAAAGTCAACCTGTCTGACCCGGAACAGGAGGTCCATTGTCTTCTGGATCAGCAACCATCCATGAATATGCAGACGATGATGCTGCGTGATGAAATCCTGGGACTGTCGGATATTGCTACGGACGGAGAGAGTATTCTTGCCAGTGTGACAGACTATATCCAGGGTTCAAAACTGTTGCGGATCTCCCCCGCGCCAGTCACGACACTGGCGACTATCGAGGGGCATCTGAACTCTATAGTCTATCACCCCGCCCTGCAGTCCTGGTTCGGGATAAAACCTGACAGCAATACCCTGGTTGAATTTCTGCCCGACGGCACCGAACGGACTGTTCATCAGCTGCAAGCGATGCCTGACGGTCAGGATGCGGTTCCTGTCTGCATCATCTATGAAGAACAGAGCCAGTCTTTCCTGGTCACTCTGTTTTCAGGGGAAACCGGCAGGCATCCAGGCAGGCGCGGTATTGATTTTGAACAGCGGGCTGGTCAGGTCATTCGTATTCAGCCGGAAACAGGCGAGTGTATCCCGCTGGTTACTGGCCTGACCGCCCCAACAGGCGTGGCCCTGGGGGACGATGACACTCTCTATGTCCTGGAACTCTGCAGCGACTACCTGGAGCCCCTGATATCAGAGGACAGCATCGATCAATGCCTGCACGGAGGCTTTAAACGCCATTCCGGCCGACTGCTGGCGATCAGCCTTGCGTCAGGAGAAGTTACCGTTCTTGCGGAACAACTGGACACTCCATCCAATCTGAAAATTCACAGGCAGACCGTCTTTGTCAGTGCAGGTATGGGAATACCAGGTCGGCCTGTTCCAGACGCCCGGGGAAAACCTGTCGCACTGACAGGCTCTATCCTTCGTATCCCCCTGGATTGATCCATCTGTTGCATAAATTGCTCTATAAACGCCACAAGCCTCTTGCAGGCTGATGGCTCACCCCTGTGTTATCAGAAAAAAAGCCATTGAAGAGGATGTGTACTGCGACTTTTATATCCCTACAGGCAAGGCCTACATCGAATACTGGGCTTACGAGGATGACAGAAAGTATATAAAGCGCAAGGAAGAAAAACTGCGGGTCTACGAAAAGTATGGTTTCCAGCTGATCCAGTTGAATGAAGAAGACGTCAAGAACCTGGATGACATGCTGCCTCGCATGCTCCTAAAGTTTGGTGTACAAACTTACTGAGTTTCAGCAGCCGACTACCGATTTATGAATAGAGTCCGAAACTCTTGTTAGAACCACTAACAAGCAAGTTAATTGGGGAATTCTCCACCTGTTTTTTTATCTAAAGGAACAAACCACCTTCTTCTGGAGAAAAAAATGGGTCCTATAATGCTATTTGCCAGAAAACCATACATAGGAGAACGTACTCCGCAAGAGTGTAACTGGATTATATGTGGTAGAACCTATAAGTGTGACCTTAAGAAGCTGACTGATTCAGGGCTGACAACTCGCTATCTGCCTGTTGAGTATATCGACGGTGGCGGGTATGCAACGATATATGAAGTTCAGGATAAAAGGGATTTAAGTTATTGGGCGATAAAGGTAGTTAATAAAAAAGGGGATTATGGTTATAAGTTCCCAAACGATATAAAAAACTTCGAAAAGACAAAGGACGAAACATCAGTTATTCAAAGTCGTGAAAGTTTTGATCTGGGAAAAACTGGCGTCATCGTTGTTGAGTGGGCCGATGCCGATATGAGCTATAGGCACCACATATTCAGCGACATCAAAACTGATAGACAATTTCGGCTACTGGCGAAACAGATGCTCGAATGTATTGATACATTAGATAAGAAAGGACTTTATCACCCAACGATTACAGAAAATGACTTTCTGTATGTCAAACAATCAGGTCGAGTGAAAGTCAGCGCCCTTGAACGAGCCTTTGAACGTGATGTTTTTAAAAATACAGCGGCACTCAAGGTTGTTTATAACGTGCTTTACAGAATCTCAACTCAAGTTGATGATTTAGGTGTGAGAAGTCAAAGAGTGCTTTCAAAATTGAAAAATATGGAAAATTGGGAAACATTAAAAAAATTAGTAATATTAGAAGTCGAAACACCGGAAAGACTTAAAGAGATTGAAACAACAACAGCAGGTAGTCTATTAAAACATATGGCCTTCACAGCGTTTTCTGCTGACATGACATTAGACCTATGAAATGACATTAGACTGACTGGCTTTACACCCGAGCCCTGATTCTGATCCTGCCCATAGACAATAGTCGACACATTGCGAATGCCTGGTTCAGACATGTAGCTGCCACGGTTCCCGGTGACGATAACTCTCTTCCACAGGAGCCATCGTGTTCGGGGTAATGATTTCCGCTGTGCGACCGTTCTGACCATTAAAGCTTGTGTAGCTTTCCGGTGTTGCCAGCCAATTATTGATAGTATTTACTATGAAAATGCAGCTAATCCGGACTCTCTAGCCATTTCCATGTTTCGGGGTGAGCTGCACTCTCACCATAAAGAGCCGCTCATGGCTGTTTGGATTTAAACAGCTGGATAAAGCGCCTGAACTGGGCACGCAATCCAATATCGGACTGCTCCAGCAGCTGATCCATTTCTTCATCAATGATCTGGTGCTGCTGGCTTTGTCGCAGCTCACGCAGCTCCTGCTCAAGCATCGCCAGATGTGCCTTGGCTGCCCTGATTTCACATTTCAGTTGTTTGCTCTGTTTTTTATACTGCTTAATATCACTCATTGCTAACTTCCAAAGTCGTACGACTAATATCTCTTAAAGCAGGCAGCTTCAGTCTGCCTGCTCCTGTGCTATTTAAAGCGGCATCAACTCGTCAGCAGCATCAGACACGCTGGCAGGATAAAAAACACACCAAAAACATAACCGAACACCACCGATTTACGACGACTGGCGATATGGGCAAATCGACGGGCACCATTGTAGGGAATCTGTCTCAGTGCCGGGATACCGTAGATCAGCAGCACACCCGCAACATTGAACAGCAGATGCACCAGTGCAATCTGCAAGCCTGCCGCTGCCGATGGACCACTGAGGGATATAGCGGCCAGCAGGGCTGTAATACAGGTACCAATGTTAGCGCCCAGCGTGAAGGGGTAGATCTCCTTGAGCCGGAAGACACCACTGCCAGCCAGAGGAATCACCAGACTGGTGGTGGTGGAGGATGACTGCACCAGAAAGGTAATCAGGCTACCGGAAGTAATACTACCAACAGACCCACTGCCAATGGCCTTGTGCATAAGGTCCTTGGCCCGGCCTACCATGAGCTGTTTCAGAATTTTACCCAGCATGCTGATGGAAACAAAAGTCACCGCCAGACCCACCAGCGCCAGGCCAACACCACCGGCAGTTCCCGGAAGGACAGCAGCAAACACGTCCGACGCAGCACCAGTGACAGGTTTAATCAGAGGCTTGATGAAATCGAAACCACCAACATTGGCACCAGTCCCGCCGTAGAGCATACCGGTCAGATAGGAAGAGGTTTTCCCGAGGAAGCCGGTCGCCATTTCCAGCGGCAGAAAAATAAAGACGGCAAACAAATTGAAGAAACCGTGGGCAGTTGCTGCTGAAAACGAGCGTCGGAACACATTCTTTTTGCCCATGCTGCCCAGGCTGACCAGCGTGGATGTCATGGTGGTACCGATGTTGATACCCATGATCATCGGGATGGCCGTGCTTACCGGCAGCCCTGCAGCCACCAGTCCTACGGTAATGGAGGTTACGGTACTGGATGACTGAACCATGGCTGTAGCCATAGTCCCAACAATCAGAGCCATGAAAGGGTTAGTCGCGAACTCGAAGAGTGCCGCTGCACCACCCTCTCCGCCTGCAGCCCACTTGAAGCCATCACCGATCATGCCCACCGCTACCAGCAGGGCGTAGACCAGACCAATTACTGCCAGCCAGGGCAGGTATGAATTGGTTATGGCTCTGTTTTCTGCAGAGACACTAGTTGCTTGCATAGGAATTCCGTCTGTGAATCACTTGGCCACGCCCGCCCTCTGTACACTGGCAGCAAATACCGCCTTTGAGAGAGCATCCCGGATCACCGGAATTCAGGGCATGACATCAAAATGCCAGACGCGTACTTTATGGATAAAAGTCATCACCGCAATTGTGGAAGTTCACACTTGGCGAATGACTAAAATGCCGGAATGACGCAGGGTGGGAATCATCAGGAAGGTGTCGACGCTGTGGTCACAACGCCGAGAGGAAGGCGGGATGGAATATAAAGAAATCTTTAGACTCTGAAAATACCCCTACAAAGGAGTCTCACAGAGAATAGACAAATCGGCCTAAAACCCAGAAAGAACGGCCAGATTGCCCGATCAATTCGATTAAATAGGTTGACTATTCACACGAATCGATCGGACAATCTGACTCGTTCTACTGAATTTTATGCTCGACCGCTATTCTCAGTCAGACTCCATTTTGCAGGCTTTCGTCCGGTAACGCTGATTCAACAGAGGGCAGACTTCTTTTTCGACTTTATATTGACGGGCAATAGCCAATGTTTTTCTGGGGAACGCCTTGGCGAGCCTTTGAAGGTTGGCATCCAGTGCGGTCTCGACCTCAGGTGTCAGCCAGCCTTTATAGTGGAAATGGAAAGTGGCCATTCTTTCCAGGACCTGGGGTTCCCAGGGGCCAAGGCTGGTTGCCTGAATGATTGACTGCTGGAACTGATCTCCGAGATCCCGCCGCCGGGCTTCAGCCATGGCGTAATCCATATACAGGTGTGGCCATGCCGGCCTCAGACTGATGGCTTGCTGATACCGTGCACTTTCTTCATTGGTATCAACGGCAGGCTGTTCCGTGAAACCGGCTTCCCATTCATAGAGCTTGAAGCGGTTAAACAATGCCTTATTGCTCTTAGGCACAAGCTTCAGGGCTTTTTCTGAACTCCTGACCGCAATTTCCAGCTGCTCCGGAGGAATACGATAATCAGATACCTTGCCTCCAGTCTGCTCCCGCCAGTGACCCAGGTAGCCTGTCACATGGCTGTTGTAGAGCCCAGCGAGTGCAAGCTTTGAGCTTTGCACTATCAATGGCACCAGGATCATCAATCCAGCGACAGCAAGCCCCCAGCTCAGGAGCTGTTCTTTCCTTGCTCGTTTTATAGTTTTTGAAGTTGAGTGCCTTCTTCGCCTTCTGCTCATAAGGCATCACCAAACAGGGCACGGGTTAAGCTCATTGGGTTGGTTTCAGTGAGGCTCAGGGTGAGAGGTTCGCCAAAACTCTGCAATAGCACTTCTCTGGCAGCGGCCATGGCGGGTGCTCTTCGCTCAGGATGGTGAGCATCAGAAGCAACAAAGCTGACAAGCTTGCTATCCAGCAACCAGCTGGAGGTTTGTCTGGCAGGTTCTCCAAAATCGCCGGTCACAGAGCCGGCGGTCAACTGGAACAGCGCCCCTCTGTCAGACAGTTCCTGTGCCCGATCAGGGCTTCTCATGATTTCCTTGTTGCGCTCCGGGTGGGCAATAATCGGCTGTATATCCTGTCGCAGCAACCATGAAAGAAGGTTTTCTACCCCGAATGGCACCTGCCCATGGGGCATTTCCAGAAGAACAGCCGGCCGGCCCTGCCATTGTCCAAGAAAAGGCACCTGCTTCATTTTCAACTGAACCATCAGTTCATCGCTGATTCGAACTTCGGCAGCCATGGCCAGCTTGACTGGAAGCGCTCTCTTTGCAACTTCACTCTTCAAATCCATAAAAGCGGGTTCGATGGACTGCCGGTCATTATCAAAGCGACCAGGATGCATATGGGGCGTACAGACAATGTGAGTGATGCCCTGTTCTATCGCCTGCTCCAGCAGGCGCAGGGACATGTCCAGGTTTGTGGCCCCGTCATCTATTCCTGGGATGATATGGTTATGTATATCGATCATTGATTATTATTATCTCTCGAGTGGAGTCAGAGTACTTTGCCCTGCCAAAGTACTCTGACCTCATTTTTCTTTCGGGCTATAGTACCGTGCCAGAAAGCCTGACAACAGCCTGCCTATCAATTTTCACAGAGCCTTTCCGATAGTATTTCCTGACATTAAATGAATACGGACTTCCAGGATGTTAAACCGCCGGGCAGACATTTTCTTTTTACTGTGTTTCTGGCTGATGTCAGAGCAGGTATCAGCCAGTGGTTGTAAGTGCGGGAAAATGGCCGTGCTCGGTGTCTACGAAACTGCCCGCCTGGAAAACATCAAAAAACTGAAGGTCAAAGCCCTTATAGACAGTGGCGCCACCACCACCGCCATGGATGCCCGCAACATTCGTATGTATGTCAATCGTAAAGGGCGGCGCTGGGTGTATTACGATTTCCGCCACAAGAGCTCTGGCAAAACCGTTTCCATGCACCAGCCCGTCAGCCGCGTTGCCCGTGTCATCACCCATTCAGGCTCCCCTACAGAACGGGCCGTGGTCAAAAACACAGTATCCATTGGCAAACTGACCCGCTTCGTGGAAATGTCACTGATCAACCGCAGCAACTTTCCACAGCAGCTGCTGATTGGCCGTAACTTCCTGAGCCGTGTCGCGCTGATCGACTCTGGCAAAAGCCATCTGCAGAAAGGGTTCTGATAATGAAGTGGATCACAGCACTTTGGGGCCTGATACTATTGACACAGTTTTCCATTGCGGCGCCGGTCATACATCGGGCTTTTGAACCAGCCCGCGCCAGCCTGGATATCTCTCTGAAAAAACAATCATTCACCCTGTACCTGAGCCTGGATTCTGAAGCCGTTAAAGTTCTGGCCCAGGGAGAACCCGGCAGCCAGATCGTCGAAAGCCTGTCAGAAACTCCGGAACTTTTCATTCCCGATTCATCGGCCCAGTGCACTCTTGAAGCCAGCCAGTTCATGGCAGAGACAGCAGAAGCTTCTGGTCTCTCATCAGCGGGGCAGGAGGTCAATGGCTATATGGCGTTTCTCTGCGAAAAGCCCGCTGAGCTGGACACCATAAAGGTGATGCTGGAAAACGCTTTGCCGGGACTCAGGGAAATCAGCGTCTGGGTGGTAACGGATAACTGGCAGAGCAAGCAGGTTCTCAGAAAAGGGGATCAGCTGGTGAAAATGAGAGAGTGACCATGACCGACACCATCAATACGTCACTGGCCGTTGACATAAAAGACCTGGTACTGAAGATACAGGATCACACCTGCCTGGAAGTTCCATCCCTGCAGATTCAGAAGGGGGAAGCTGTCCTTATAAGGGGGGAAAACGGTTCGGGAAAAACTACCCTGCTAAGGGTTTTGTCCGGCCTGCTGGAACCGGACAGTGGTGAAGTTGCAGTTCTGGGAACAGACATTAAATCGCTACCACCAGCCAGGAAAGACCAGTTTCGTGCTGACCACATAGGTTACATCTTCCAGCGATTCAACCTGCTGCCTTATATGCCGGCCATTGACAACATTCTACTGCCCTGTGGTTTCTCAAAAAGGCGCAAGGAGCAGGTTACCCGCCAGGGAACCACACCGCAGTTCGAAGCCTATCAGCTTATGGCCCAGCTGAAACTGGAAGACCCTGGTCGCTTACGGACATTGACTGGCAAACTGAGTATAGGCTTACAACAAAGAGTCGCTATTGCCAGAGCCCTGATCGGCTCGCCGGACCTGATTCTGGCAGACGAGCCCGCCGCCTCCCTGGACCAGGCCAGCCGCAAAACCGTATACGACCTGCTGATTTCCGTTTGCAGGGCAAACCAATCCACCCTGATCTGCATCAGCCACGACAACAACTGCAACGACGCATTCGACCGGACCCTGTCCATGGCTGACATCAACCGTGCCATGGAGAACAATCCGCTATGGTAATTCTCAAGATTGCCCTGCGCAGCCTGAGCCGTAGAACCGGCAGGATCTGGATTTCCCTGCTGACACTGTCAGTGGCCATTACCCTGATACTCGGGCTGTCTCATCTGCAGGATCGTCTGCACCAGGCTTTTGAAAAAGTCTCTTCCCAGGCCGATATCATTGTAGGCGGCCCGGCCCAGCCGGTTTACCTGGTGATCTACGGGCTCTTTCGCATTGGCAACCCTCCCCCGCCCATTGACTATCAGGCCTATGAAAAGCTCAAGAACAATGGCGAGATTGAGTCCGCAATACCTCTGGCTTTTGGTGAAAGCCATCGGGGTATCACTATTACGGGTACTGACAACAGTCTGTTCGAGTCGTTTGGTTTGCCGCTGATTCTGTCAGAGGGTGAAGGCTTTGCAAACCCTATGAATGCCATTCTGGGTGCATCTGTCGCGAAACAGCAGGCCTACAAGATTGGAGAGCAGTTGACCATTGCCGCAGGTTTTGAGCCCACACTCGAAGACGAATACCCTGAACTGTTCACTATCAGCGGCATCCTCAGCCCAACCGGCACTTACCTGGATAACACCATTCTCGTGCACTTGGACGGACTGAACCTGGCACGGGCTTCAAGAATGAACAACCCGCCTCGAAACTGGACTGAACCAGGCAAGATCAACCTGGTGCTTTCCCGCCTGCATGATCGACAGGCACTTTTCGCCATGGAGATGGCGATTAAAGCGGAAATAGAGGAGCCTGTGGAGGCGGTGATTCCCAGCCGGGAACTGGCAAGCCTTTTTAGCTTCAGTCGGCTGTTCAGTAACCTGATGCTGGGCATGGCAGGAATGACCCTGTTGCTGGCGCTGATCACTGTTTTCTTCAATGTCTCCGCCAGCCTGGCCGAAAGGAGATCGGAGATAGAGATGTTGCGGATGCTCGGCGCCAGACCGTGGCAGGTAACACTGCTGGGCCTTCTTGAACCCATGTTGCTGATCTTCATCGCCATGCTGACAGGCACAGCCTTCTATTTATTCTGCCTGATGGTTCTACCTTTATGGCTACCAGCCAGTATTCAGAACATGCTTCAGGGCGGCCTGATCTCGCTGAATGAGCTTTCCATGCTGCTGCTGATTCTGGCTATTGGCTCGGTCCTGGCAGCCATTCCTGCCTGGAGGACTTATGGGAGTTGTAATTCTCGGGTTTAGGGTACACACCACCTGACTCCCATGCTCCCGCGCGGGAGCCCCCAGCTGACAAATGCGTTCCCACGCGGGAGCATGGGAACGAGAAGAACTGAAGAGCAAACTTGAGGCTTTCGAACTATTACCTAATAATTCATTAACGCCTCTTTCGTGACTCCACTGGCATGTACCGGGCAATCAGGGCAACCGCCATCAAACTGACAAACAAAGCAGCATTGGCAGGAATCTGCAGGTTAAAGTCCACCGATGAATGAATCATGATGGCAAGGATTCCCATAAAAGCCGCAAACCCCATTCCCGCCATCAATTTATCTTTCCGCAACCGCATGGCCTGAGTGGCATGCCAGGCTGCCATGAGCACCATGAGAGCCATCAGTAGAAATGCCGGAACCCCAAACTCCAGCGGGAATTGGAGGAAATCAATATGGGCAAGATCGTAGAACCCTTTCCAGCTGCCATCATGATGGGCGGGCAGGGCCGTATAGTAAGTCCCCCCTCCGGTGCCAGTGAGTGAGTGTTCCCTGACCATATCCAGAGTGATTGCCGCCACATTGGGTCGACTCTCTCTTTCCATTGAAGTCTGCTCAAGGCGTTCCACCACCTGGTCGATACCAAACCACTGACTGACAATGGCAATATCGATAACGATCATACTGGCAAACAGAAACATCATCCCTCTGGTCAGCTGACGACGCAGGATCACATACAACAGTCCCGAAAGCATCAAACTGCTGAAAAAGGCCGTGTTACCCATCCTTGAACGAGACATCACCAGCCCGATCACCATGATGGCAAGAGCACTTCGCAGCAACACCTTGTTACTCATAAGAGTTTCCAAAGCCTGACGAAACCACTCTTTCCAACCTGAGCTACCGCTATTGCCAAGTCTTGCAATAAGCAGCCCGACTCCGATAGCCAGCGACATTTCCAGATAGCCTGCAAAGCTGTTGCGGTTTACGAAAGTGCCTGTAGCTACTCCGCGATAGAATTCTTTCTCAACAAATAGCAGCACCTCCATACCAGAGAGAGTGCTCAATGAACCAAATACAGCCTGGAAGGTACCGGATATAACAATAACCCAGGCAAACGTATTCAGCCTGTCCCTGTTATCAACCAGCAAGAGAACCAGACAAAACAGGAGGTAATAAGCAAGGGTTAGAAGGAAGCTCAGGCGGGTCGCAAATACATCCAGCGAAAAAGTCATTGCTTCAGGGAGTGGATTACCAAGGGAAGATGCAGCATTGGCATGAATTTCCCAGATCTGGGGAGATAACGCCTGAACCCACGTAGAAGGCAAAGGTATAAACTGCAAAGCTACCCAGCAACAAATGACGACAAAGCAGACATGAAACCATTGAGCCTGTTTGAGTGCCGGCGTCGGCTTAACTTTGCCCAGCCCAATAGCCAGCAACAGGAAAATCGAAAGAAAATAAACCAGGAAACTGAGCAGGCCTGAGGCCCAGACCGGCTTGCTGCCAGATGGAAGGGGCAGCCAGAGGAAAAGGGCCAGTAGTCCGAAAAACAGGCCCTGCAGATAGCGTGACTTCATAATTTTTATTCTTCTCTACTTCTTGGCTACTTATTAGCTACGGCTTTTCTATGAGCCTCTTCAATGTGTCACCCAATTTTCCAGTTTGAGGAAAGGGAAGGCAAGAAAGTCTTTTTCATTATACAGATATTTGCATCCAGCATGTACTTCATAGAACATCCCTATCAGGCTCGTCTTCCTGCTGGCGTCCGCTTTCCATGAAGCCATCATCAAATGCCTTGAACTTCTCAAGCACACCATCAAGCCCACCTTTAGCAGGCCTTAAAATGAGAGACTCCCCTCTGCGCTCTATTTCAAGCTCCATATCCATATCATCAAACTGAAACTCTCTGGGGATTCTGACGGCTTGTGAGTTTCCGCTTTTGAATATTCGTGTAGTAGCCATTGGCAGCAGACCTTCCAGAAAACAAGCATATACATGTATATACCTACTTCGATGTTTTAGGAAGGTTGAGTGTTGCTCACTGCTGGTAAAACACAACGCCGACCCGTTCAATATGATCAATGAGATTATTGTTATCAATCTCTACCAGCACTGACAGGTCAAAGCTATAAGGAAGCAGCAACTCATCCAATTCCTCGTCAATACGAAATATCAGGTCAATATCAAGATGGTGCCCCTCTGCAGCCACAAAAGTCAGATCAATATCTGATCCTCCATGGTAGGAGCCTTTGGCACGGGAACCATAAAGGATAGCTTTACCAATCTGGGGGTAACTGGCAAACACTCTTCTTATCCCCGCGACCACATCATTACTGAGACCATACTCAGACATTATCCTCACCCTGCTCATCTACCCACTGCTGCAGAGTGCTTTTCAGTTCAACAAAAGCCTGAAAATAGCGGTTGAGTATTTTATCTGCAATCTCGTTCGCCACTTCTTCTCGATAGGTATGAGATGTCAGGTTACGGCTCTTAATCATTTCCATCCAGGCTTCACCATCCTTGACCAGGCCGTAACGAAAGGCTCCTCTGGTGGCGTCCCTGGAGCCGATGATATTACTGATCCCGCGATAGGTAAGAAAATCTTTCAGGGTATTCCAGGCCAGCTCGTGGGTAAATTCAAAGCCCTGTATCAGCCCCTGCTGTTCCAGATCAGTGAGCTTTCGGCTGTCCGCAAGATCTTTTGCCTCTTGCAGACGCTTGAGTGCCCGTTGGTAGTTATCGAAACGTTGAAGCCAGCGAATATCCTGTTGTTCGCCCACCCTGTGACCCCCTTAATGCCATGATGTTAATCAAGCATGTTACACCACATGGGTTCAATACGCATTGGGGTTCACGAATCCCTTGAACACCGTCAGGAAGATGATTTTCAGGTCAAGAAACAGTGACCAGGTGTTGATGTATTTCAGATCCATCTCCACCCGTTTCTGCATCTTGTCCAGCGTATCCGTTTCACCCCGGAAGCCATTGACCTGTGCAAGCCCGGTAATGCCTGGCTTCACTTTGTGGCGTTTCATGTAAGAATCCACCAGGTCTTTATATTCCTCATTGTGAGCCATGGCATGAGGCCTGGGGCCAACGATCGACATACGCCCCTGAATCACATTAATGAACTGTGGCAATTCATCCAGACTGGTTCTACGAATGAAGGAACCAACAGGCGTTATGCGGCTGTCATTTTTGGACGCCTGGGTGACCTGTCCGGCTTTTTCTTCATGAACCTTCATGCTTCGAAACTTGTACACTTTGATCCTTTTACCATTAGCACCATGACGATATTGCTTGAACAGAACAGGACCAGATGATGACAGCTTCACAGTAATGGCAACAGCCAGCATGACCGGTGAAATCAGCAAAATAATCAGGCTTGCCAGCACCACATCTTCAATACGTTTGATGGAATGATTGATATCATCCATGGGGCTGCAACTCAGATCGAGAGAATAGAAGCCGGCTATCGGTGTTACCTTGTGATTGAGCAACGGCATATCCCTCATACCGGGCATATACCGTATATCCATGGTGTGATGACGGAGAAGATGCATAACGTCATTAATCAGTTCATTGTCCTTCAGAGGCAAACATAGCCAGCACTCATCAAATTGATCATCTCTGACAAGTTGTGAACTTAATAGCTCCACCGCTTCACTTCTGTTCTCATACTCAAGGCAGACATCCAGCCGGTACCCCCAGTCATTGCCTTGGTCCATCTCACCTTTAATCTGACGAAAATTCCGACCATTTCCGATGACAAGTACCCGACGACTGTTACGGCCATGACGACGTAAGTGTTTCAGCAACCCGTGAATGCTCCATCGGACAACCAATGCCAATAATGTGGCACAGATAATCCAGGCTCCGAGCCAGACCCTTGAATAGTTTTCAGTGGTTTTTGTCATCACCATGAAGGCGACCAGCAAAACAAACGACAGGAACCAGGCCAGAAAAACTTTGAACAGCTTGCCGCCCAGAGGCCTGGCTCGCCAGGAATCATAAACGCCCAGCATGGTGGAAAGGCCAACCACAAGCAATGCCTGAATAAGCTCAATAGCCTGGTATCCGAAACTCAATTCAAGCGAACCAAAACGCAACCATAAGGAGAAAGCAGAGCTGAAAAACGACAGAAACAGGTCAAGCCCTACAAACAGAAAAACAGGTAGCCGTGAGTGGGCTAATGAATAACCGACTGGCATCATCAAATCCTTTGATAAATTGTAATTCTTTTAACAGCCCGGTATTACAGACGGGATCTTAACAGCAGTGCTGTAGAGTTGCCAATAACAAGACCGGAAAATGAGGCCAGAAAATCCAGCCAGGAGAAATGTCTTGTAGGGATATATTGCTGCAGAAGCTCATCTAGCAGGCAGCCAAATATCAGAATAAGAAAGACAGGGCTGAAGAGCCTGAATAAGTAACCATCCAACCATCGAAGAGGAACAGCCATTATCGCCAGAAAAGCCATGAGACCGGCTACCCAGACGTGTAATGCAAGATCTCCACCTGCAAAGCTTTCAAGTGTTCTCAGTTCTGCCTTTGCCAAACCAGCACCTTTTGCAAAAGAGAACCCAACTACTGTTGCAAACCAGGCAAGGGAAAGTACCTGCCAGAAAGCACGAAAACGGATAATTTTGGTTAGCATTAATTTCTGTGAGTAGAATCTGATTCTATATGATTTTTTAGAAAAACGATCAACAAGAACAGCAAGAACAAACAGGCCGACTGCACTGATGCACTGACTATCAGTAAAGCTACGCTCATTGCCGAAAGTGAAAAAACAGAGCTTACAGGTGCTTACACCTTTGATGAGGCATCCTACGAACTGGAACGAACATTACGGCCTGAATAAATTCAGAACTACCAACTACCGCCGCCAGATCGCCAGAGTATTAAACCCAAGGCGCTTTTTGACCATGCCGGCTGCCAAAAGGTTTTGAGAAGCTACAGAGATTGCGGTGGCAACAGCCGCCCCGGTTACGCCATACAGAGGTGCCTGTTAGCCAGTGAAAATTCAAGATCTGACCCCGGTTTCCTCAAAATCTGACCCACCAAAGAACGAATATTTACAGGCAGGTGCTTATGAAGCTGCAACCAGGCTAGCCGGAGCAATTCACTGCGGTTAAGTTGCAAAACATTGAACAGACGGCTGTTGAGACCATCAAACGGATCGAAGCCTTTGTGATTCTGTTTCCTGGAAGCAGCTAATAGGCTCTCTTGGATTTCCTGCAGGGGTGTCAGATGTTTTGTCATCGCGGTTCTTTTAAAAAGCGGATCGTTTAAAAATTTGCAATACACTCCATTGAAGCCATTTAAGAACGTTTCTTACTCTTCAGCGTTCACCAGCCTAACCTGATATTTAGGAAAAACAGAATCGACTGAAACCAATTCAAGCCCTTCAATTTGTGCTTGAGCAATAAGCAATCGATCAAATGGATCTTTGTGAATGACGGGCAAACTACCAGAAAGCTCACCATGTTCGGGAGTGATAGACAGCGGGGTAAAACCTTCATCTTCAATAAATTCTGCCAGGTGAGCCGGGGCCTCAAGTTTGCCATTTCGCCTTTTGATGGCAATTTCCAGAATACTGGCTGCACTGACAAAAACCTCACTCATCGGTTCTTTAATCATTAAGCGAGTGCGATTTCCGAGCCTTGGGTTATCACTAACCCACCACAGAAAAGCATGGGTATCCAGCAGCAAACGCTTCATGCCATTCCCTCAAAACTGTCGATAATATCATCGGGCGTTTCGTCGAAATCCTCCGCTATATGAATCTTGCCTTTAAACCGCCCAGGCTTACGTGCTTTTCTTTCCTGATAGGGAATTAATTCAAGATAGGGTTTTCCGGCTCGAGAAATAATCACTCTTTCCCCCTTCCAGGCAGACTCACCCAATTGCGAAAGCCTGCTCTTGGCTTCATGCATATTAATGGTCTGGTTTTGGTCATTCGAACATTGATCCGGCATAACACTTCCTCCTCATAACTTAGCTAAAGATAGCTAACCGAAGAGCGACTGGCAACTCTTAGTCTCTTACAATATGAAATAACCAACGGTTTCCAGACCTCTCTTATCGTCAGTTGCAAACTTGGCGGAATGCTACTGATAAGGTACGCCACCTTTTCATCCCCTCTGCTGTGTACGCTTCACAACCAACGTTACCACTGGCTATGCAACACTCGCTTCCGGCTGATGGTTAGTCTTTGCCGGGCAGGAGTCGAACCTGCTGGATTTCAATGAATGATTTCAGTTCATAGAACCTCCCACATTCTCAGGCTTAGCCTGTTGCAACCAGGATCAGTGTTCATCTTTACCAGAATACGAAAGTATTAGTCCCAAGGCGTTTTTTGACCATGGCAGCTGCCAGAAGGTTTGAGAAGCTACAGAGATTGCGGTGAAAACAGCCGCCCCGGTCACACCCTACAGAGGTGCCTGTTAGCCAGTGCATGACCACGGTTTCCAAAATGCAAGGCCTGACCCCGGTTTTTTTGAAGCTACGTTTATTGCCGAAAGTGAAAACTGAGCTTGCAGGCACTTCTGAGAAAAACTATCTTGGTATTACTTTTAAACAAAGGTAATACCGAGGTTCAACATGCATAAATTAACTGCAAAGAGGCAAGTGACTCTTCCCCAGAGTGTTTGCAATAAGCTGGGCTTGGAGCCCGGTGACTATATACAGGTGTTCGAAAGGGACGGCGTCGCCCATCTGATGAAAATGAGCAGTGATGACATTGCTGGCACGCTCTCCAACCTGACTGAGTGTGAAAATGCTCTTGAGCCATCGAGAGTCAAGGTCGCAGTTAAAGAAAAAGCCGCCAGAAAATACCGGAGCCAGCAATGATCTCAGTCGATACCAACGTACTGCTACGCTACCTGCTGGAGCCCAGGGACAGCCGAAATCCTTCCTGGCAGACCGATCAGGCGAGACAGGTTATCGACCGGGCGGATTCTGTTTATATAACAGATGTTGTTCTGGCTGAACTTGAATGGGTGCTGGAATCCGTGTTTGAGCTGCAGAAAACACAAATCCACTCATTGATACAAACGCTCTCCTGCAATACTCGTTTCCAGTTTGAAGATTGGGAGGCGCTGCAGTGTGCACTGATCGACTACAGGGAGTACCCCAGTGTTGATTTTTCAGATTGTCTGATAGCAAGACGAGCCCACAACAAAGGGTCTGTTACACTCTACAGCTTTGAGAAAGTTAGCAAGTTGGGGGCGCTACCTGTTGTTACCACTTTGTGTGAGACACATTGATAACAGTGTAAAATTCAAGACCCCGGTTTTGCTGGTGACCCCGGTTTTGCTGCCAGTTTTGCTGTGACCCCGTTTTTGCTGCCTGGAAGTGGCAACCCGACCATGGACAACCTGGCCAAAATATTCACCGCCCTCAGACAAAAACTGAAGGTCAGTATTCAGGTCCATGTTGCTCAGGCGTGATAAACTACAGCGACTTAATACCCATACGCCGGGCTTTCTTATCGAAAGTGAAGCAATCACTACAACCAGAATCCTGTGTCAACAAGTAAGTGACAGCATCGCTGAAATCGGCATGAGCCGCTTCAAAGAGGCTCGAAACCTTGTGTATGATGTCCGCCCGCTCAATCATCAACTGCCGGGTAGCCAGTAAAGAACGAAGTACTTTGAGGATCACACTTTTGGCTTGGCAGTAACTGCTCTCCAGCACCCAGATCACCTCTATCAAAGCGACCAGGGTAATAAAGCCAGGCTCACGGGCAGACAACCTGTTTTCCATGAGGTCATTGACTTTTCTGCACTGGTCCGGATCACCCTGAACGATATAACGAACAATAATGTTCGTATCCAGACCAATCAATTTTCAGCCTCCGGGCCAGTAGCAACCCTCTTGCGAATAGCCTCGTTCATCTCTTCAACACTGACAACCCTGTCAACCTGAACCATACCCCGGAGTTCTCTGATATCCAGGGAAGCGGCTACCAGCTCAAACCTTCCACCCTCAAGACGGATAAAGTTGATTCGATCTCCTGAAACAACATTGAGTTCTTCCCGTAAAGCTGCCGGGAGAGTAATTTGCCCCTTGCTGGTGATGGTTGCTGAAATCAAAGTTCCTTGCCTTTATGAAAATACCTTCCCTATGGGAACGTAGCACATTCAAAAGTTGCCGCCAGCTAAAACAAATTTATGTGCCTGAGTGCCTCTCAGGTAAACAGCTACGATCGACCATAATGATCCTCAAGCCGGACAATATCATCCTCGCCCAGATAGCCACCGCTCTGAACTTCGATCAACTCAAGATCAAACTTACCGGGATTTTCTAGCCGGTGAACAGCTCCTATTGGAATGTAGGTAGACTGGTTTTCAGTCAGCAGTATTTCCTGATCACCATTCACGACCCTGGCCGTTCCTTTCACTACAACCCAGTGCTCGGCGCGGTGGAAATGTTTTTGCAGAGATAAGCTGGCGCCGGGCTTGACCGTAATTCTCTTCACCTGGAACCGCTCGCCAGCGTCTATGGAGTCGTAGCTGCCCCAGGGACGATAGACCTTGCGATGGAGTCGGGCCTCAGGACGCCCCTCAGCTTTCAACTGTTCCACCACTTTTTTGACATCCTGCACACGGTCACGCCGGGCTACGAGAATAGCGTCATCACTTTCGGTAATGATAAGGTCTTCTACACCCACGGCAGCAATAAGCTTTGTCTCACTGCGAACATAAGTATTTTGGCTGTCGTGCAATAACACATCGCCCTGCACGGAGTTTCCACGCTGGTCTTTAGCGGATATATCCTGCAGAGATGACCACGAACCAACATCTGACCAGCCCGCATCCAGGGGTATGACCACCGCATCCGAGGTTTTTTCCATAACGGCATAATCAATGGAATCTTCCGGGCATGCCTGAAATGCCTCTTCATTCAGCCGCACAAAGTCCAGGTCCGGGTGCTCAACCGCCAAAGCCTGTTCACAGGCAGCAAGAATATCAGGACGATGCGTTTGCAGCTCTTCAAGATAACGGGAAGCCTTGAACATAAACATCCCTGAGTTCCAGAAATAATTGCCAGAGGCAAGATAGGCTTCGGCAGTCTGCAAATCCGGCTTCTCAACAAATTGCTCGACGAGCGCACAGGGGCTTTGGCTTTTACCCGCCTTGATATAGCCATAGCCTGTCTCAGGGTGTGTCGGTACGATGCCAAAAGTCACCAGCTTGCCATCATGGGCAGCGGGATGTGCTGCTGTGACGATTTCCTTAAATGTACTCTGATCCTCAATCACGTGATCAGCAGCCAGTACCAGTAAGATGGGATCATCACCGGCTACCCTTCCTTTCAGGGCTGCAAGGGCAACTGCCGGGGCCGTATTTCGACCAACTGGCTCCAGCAAAATTGCCGATGGTGTTACGCCAATTTGCCGCAACTGTTCAGCAACCAGAAACCGGTGCTCCTCATTGGCAATAACCAGAGGTGCTGAACAATTTTGAATTCCGTCCAGCCTCTGAACAGTGTTCTGCAGCATAGTCTGGTCATTGACCAGGGGGAGAAACTGCTTGGGATAGAGGGAGCGGGACTGTGGCCAGAGGCGACTGCCACTGCCGCCACTTAGAATGACGGGAAGGATATCCATTTCAATACACTCGACTGTGTTGTAGTTATGCATTAGGGAGTCAGTGAGGAGAAAATTTAAAAAGACTCACGCAAGGACTGCCAGATCGTATTTAACACGAACTGGTCAGATCAGACCAATAACATCCTGATAAATTGAAGTAACAGCAACAGAGTAGTTGATAGATGAAAGCTCAATCACATCACTTTCACCATGCCGAGTCAGCAGCCACTGTTCACCCGATCGACGATACAAGTCAATTTTCATATCTCTCTGATCAACCAGTAAATACTCTTCAAGAGTAGGGATCTGAGTATAGGCTTCCAACTTTGCCAGACGATCAAAATGCTCCGTACTGGGAGACAGCACCTCTACAATCAACCTGGGCTCTTCTTCTATATAGCGGCTCTGTTGATGACGGTTACAGGAGACCATGACATCTGGGTAGAAAAAGACATTCTCCGTTTTACCTCCCGCCTTAACCTTCATGTCTGAGACAAACACATCACATCCCGTGCCTTGCAGGTGGTTTCCCAGAAGCCTGGAAATGGTCACAGCCAGAAGGTTGTGTCTGCGGCTGGAGCCAACCATGGCATGGATATAGCCATTGACATACTCATGCTTAACCCCGCTTTCCTTTTCTGCCTCAAGATACGCATCAACACTCATCGGGAAGGTTTTCATATTCTGCTGCATCTGGCTCGCCTGTACGCATTCAAGTATGAGCCATTCAATATAGTCAGAAAAGAATTCTCTTATAGAAATTATCAGGATTTTAACAGATCGATAACTTCGTTAGTCTTTACCTTCATCAGAGCTGCATCTCCTTTTGCCTCAACATTCAGCCTTACTACAGGCTCGGTGTTCGACATCCTGAGATTAAAACGCCAATCCCCCATATCAAGAGAAATACCATCGGTATGATCAACCTCCAGTGCATCGTTCTCATAGACCGACAGCACCCGATCAATCGCAGCCTGGGCATCATCCAACCTGCTGTTGATTTCACCGGATGAAGGATAGAGTGCTATACGCTCTTCCACCAATGCCGACAGAGGAAGGTTTTTACGAGACATCAGCTCCGCGACCAGCAGCCAGGGAATCATTCCTGAATCACAGTAGGCGAAATCACGGAAATAATGGTGAGCACTCATTTCCCCGCCATAAATAGCATCTTCCTGTCGCATACGTTCCTTGATAAAGGCATGCCCGGTCTTGCACAGGACAGGAGTGCCACCGGCAGATTCAACCTGGTCAATGGTATTCCAGGTCAGCCGAGGGTCATGAATGATTTTTGCGCCAGGGTTAGAGGCAAGAAAAGCTTCTCCAAGAAGGCCCACTATATAGTAGCCCTCAATAAACTGTCCTTTCTCATCAAACAGGAAGCAACGATCAAAATCTCCATCCCAGGCGATACCCATATCGGCACCATGCTCCAGAACAGCACTGGTGGTGGCTTGTCTGCACTCCGGTAGCAGCGGGTTAGGGATACCATGGGGAAAAGACCCATCAGGCTCATGGTGAACCTTGATAAACTCAACCGATACGCCCTGCTCAGCAAACCTTTCCTCAATCGCATCTATGACATGGCCAGCTGCCCCATTACCGGCATTTACAACCAACCTCAAAGGCCTTATTGTCTGCGAATCAATATAACCAAGAATATGGTCAACATAGGTAGAGACATTCGAGATTGTCTGATAACTCCCCTTTACTATGAAAATGCCGCTATTTCTGGCCCTGTAGCCATTCTCATGTTTTGGGGTGAGCGGCATTTCCAGCTCATGGCTGTTTAATCCTTCTTCTTTTCCCTCGTGTACTTTGTGATCTCTGTGGTTCAAAAAAGAAACAGCTAAACGCTCAATCTCCCGCAACCCACTATCACCGGAGATTGGTCGGGACTCTTCACGCACCAGCTTCATGCCGTTGAAATCCATCGGGTTATGGCTGGCGGTCACCATTACGCCAGCATCCACTCCCAGGTGTGAAGTAGCAAAGTAAATCTCCTCAGTACCACAGAGGCCTATATCAACAACATCAGTACCACCTGCCCGCAGCCCATCACTTAATGCAACCTTCAGCTCAGGAGTGGATAAACGAATATCGCCACCCACTACAACGGTTTTGGGTTTAAGGTATTCAGACACAGCTCGACCAATAGCCCAGGCTATATCTTCATTGAGTTCATCGGGGAGGCGGCCACGGATGTCGTAGGCCTTGAAGCATGGAAGTTTATTCATTATTTGCCTTTACTTATGGCACGTACCATTTTATCCAAACGATACGTATAAGGAGCCTGTCATGAGCAAGTTGACACTCACAGTTGATCCTGAAGTCGTCAAACAAGCCAAAGCCTATGCCGCAGGCCAGCAGCAAAGTCTCTCAAAGCTTGTTGAGAATTTTCTTAGAACTCTGCCAGCCACCCCTGAGGAAAGCGAAAAAAAACTGACAGGTATAACAGCCGAGCTAGCAGGTATTATTGACGAGAAAGACCTTAATAAAGTGCAGGCTACACAGATTATCTTCAGGAAAAATACCAGTGATCCAAACTTTTTTCTTGATGCAGACGTAATCCTTGACCTTCTCACAAAGCGGTAGCCCTGGTTCGCAGACAGCTCTCAAGTTTTCCTGGCTGTGCAGTCAAGAAGGTGTGAAGCTGCTACCTCTGCCGTTGTATTCGCGAACCTTTTCTATATTCTTCGTAAAATCAAAGGACAACAGGAAGCGAGAGAAGCGCTCAAAAAGTTCAAGACTCTTGTCAGGCTAATGGTTACAACGGAAGCGAGCCTTAACAAGCCTTGAATTCAAAGTTCGCTGATTTTGAAGATGCTATCCAATATTTCACTGCACAAAACAGCGGGGCGAATTGTCTGATAACCCGCAACATAAAAGACTATAAAACAGATAATCTTGCTGTCATGACACCGATGCAGTTTCTCAATAGCCTTGATTGCCGCTATGGCGTTCAGCATAAAGGAAAAGCCTGTGACTGAAAGTTGCATTTCATAAATTAATAGCTATTAATTTAATACTTATTAAAAGAGTTGAGTGATGAAGAGGAATGATGAAAATTACCACACAGGGACAGGTCACTATACCTGCCAGCATTCGGAGGGCACTGGGCCTTGTTCCTGGTGACCACGTCAGATTCTTCGAAAATGATAAGGGCGAGATTGTGCTTCAGAAGGCCAGCGAAAGCGACAATGATCCGGTGGAACTGGCAGCCAGCCAGTTCCAGCTCACCATGAGCGCCGATGATTTAATGAAATTGCTGCGAGATGACGACTGATGGCTACAGTGTTACTCGATACCTGTATCATCCTTGACATACTCGATCCAGGCAATGCCTGGCACCAGTGGTCAAAAGATACCCTTAGGGAACTGAGAAAAAGTCATTCAGTTGTCATTAACCCAATTATATTTTCAGAACTGTGCACCGGGATGGCTTCACCAGAAGAAACACTGGTTTTGTTACACAGCCTTTCAATTACTGAAAAGCCGTTAACCCATGAAGCCTTGTTTCTCGCCGCAAAAGCATTTTTGCAATACCGGCGCAAAAGAGGGAAAAAAACAGGGGTACTTCCAGACTTTTTTATCGGTGCTCAGGCCGCGGTCGCTGACTGGTCACTGGTCAGCAGGGACAAAGGTCGCTTCAGCAGTTATTTTCCGACAGTTCAACTTATCATGCCTGGGTCACATTGAGTTTTGGAGTATTAAGCAGTGCTTTATGAATTGTGATTAAAGTGATTCTCATTACCTTTCAGTCAGTTGTTACTGGTAATGCAAGGTTCAAGATCTGACCCTTTTTTTGCTGAACGATAATCCACTTCATACTGACTGCTATAAGACTCACAGAGCTTGATACCAGCAATCTTGGCGATGGCGTAAGGCTCATTGGTGGGTTCCAGGTGTCCGTTCAAAAATTCGCTTTTCACCAACGGCTGCTGTGGGCCAGCCTGGGATAGATACAGCTGGAACCGAGGAACAACAGCTTTCTTACTCCGGCAGCATAAGCCGATGAATAATATTGCACTCCATCATCAGGTTTTCATAAAGGCTCTTATCGGACTCCAAACTGCTGCTCAATCCAAACCAGTGCGTGAGCCTTGAACGGCATGGCTTCGGCATCATTGTTCGAAAGTCCTTCACAAGTCTTGCGTATCAAGGCATGTAGCCAACTCTGGGTACTCAGCAGTCTGAAATATGATAAGAAATCCGAGTGGGTGTTCAAGCTGACCAGAATACGCACAACGAGATATTCTCGAAAGTCGTGGAACCTTGACTCATTGATTTATTAGAATTCAATGATATTCTCTAATAATAATTAATAGATTTAAAGAGGTTCACCATGCAAACTGCCACCGTTAACCAGAACGGCCAGATCACAATACCGGCACAGATACGTGCTCAACTTAAACTATCCAAAGGCTCAGAAATGGAAATAACCATGACTGAATCCGGAGAGATTTTGTTGAGAGCACCTAATAAATCCGCTAAACCTACCATTGATGAAATCTTTGACCGTTTTCAGCCCAACCTGAAGCCAGAAGAGTTTGAAGCTTTACTGGAAGACAACCGCTCGGAGATCAGCCAGTGAAACAGGTCTTTCTAGACACTTGCGTACTGATAGATGCTGCCAATAGGAAAAGTGAGTTTTGCCGCTGGTCAAGGCAACTACTGGATGGCATCAGAACCAGTGAGGAGATAGAAGGCCTTATATCACCTATGGTTTTCTCAGAGTACAGTGCCGGCTATCTAACCACAGCGGAAGTTGTCGCCCAGATTAAAGCCCTGGAGTTAGCTATAAAGCACCCATGCGTAGAAAGCCTGCATCTCGCCGCACGCAAACACATTGTCTATCGCAGAAAAGGAGGCAAAAAAACCGGTACGCTGTCTGATTTTTTTATTGGCTCACAAGCGGCAGTGACAAAAGCCACTTTAGCCACAAGAGACATTAACCGGTTTAAGACCTATTTCCCCTCACTGACATTGATTACACCAGAGGGTGAATGCACATAAGCGGACAAACAGAGTTCAGCCCCCTGCCGGATTTATTTCTTCTGCTGCTTAACTGGCTCCCTGTTACCTTTTTCGATGCGGTAGAGCTTCCAAATCAGTTCGCTTCCCAACCAGTGGCGTAATTCTACAAGCTAACCAGTTATGTGTGTAGCCCATCTCCGAAGTGGGGCCTTGACATAGTGCTTTTGTTACCTATACCTGTACAAGTAACTGATCAAATAAATGTACAGGTGGTGAATTTATGAATGTTATCTCTTACTCAGAAGCTCGGAACAACCTGAAACGATTGCTGGATCAGGTAGCTGATGATGCGCGACACACCATCATTCACCGCCGTGAAGGGGATGATGCAGTCATTATGTCTCTGGACAGTTACAACAATCTTATGGAAAATCTGCACCTGATGTCTTCACCGAATAATGTGAAGCACCTGAACGAATCCATCAAGCAGATTAAAGCTGGCCAAACCATAGACAATGACTTGATCAATGAGTGATGCACAACGACTACTCTGTTGGTCACAAAAAGCATGGGGTGACTATCTTTATTGGCAGCAGCAGGACAAGAAATATCTGAAACGCATTAATAGACTGCCCCGATAGACTCCCGCTATACTGCCCGCAAATCAGTGTCATTCTGCAAAAACCAGCGATAAGTATCGGCCAGTCCATCCCTCAGGCTAATGCTGGCCTTCCAATCCATCCGCTCCAACCGTGACACATCCATCAGCTTGCGCGGTGTCCCATCCGGTTTGGAAGTATCGAAAACAAGCTCACCCTCAAAGCCCACGACCTGCTTCATGGTTTCGGCCAGTTCTCGAATCGTGCAGTCAACTCCCGTACCCACATTAATATGGGACATCATGGGATCGGTATGACTGTCGTATATAGCCCTGTTCAAATTCATTACATGCACACAGGCTGCAGCCATATCATCCACATGCAGGAACTCACGCATAGGTTTCCCAGTACCCCAGACAACCACTTCTTTATCGCCATTCATTTTGGCCTGATGAAAGCGTCTCATCATCGCAGGGATCACATGACTGTTTTCAGGATGGAAGTTATCGTTTTCACCATAAAGATTGGTGGGCATCACCGAGCGATAGTCGACTTCGTATTGGCGATTATACGACTCACAAAGTTTAATCCCGGCAATCTTGGCGATAGCGTAGGGTTCATTAGTAGGTTCAAGGTGGCCGTTCAATAATTCACTCTCCACCATCGGCTGCTGCGCCAGCTTCGGATAAATACAGCTGGAACCCAGGAACAACAATCTTTTAACCCCAGCCGCATAAGCCTGGTGGATGATATTGCATTCAATCATCAGGTTTTCATAAATAAACTCGGCTGGGTAAGCGTTGTTGGCGTGAATGCCACCCACC
>JBPCXN010000389.1:0-14427 GCA_051008495.1 Endozoicomonas sp.
TCGACTGGGGGCAGTGGCCTGAAGAGTATAAAAAATACAACAGGAAATGGGCCTGGCTGGACAAAGGCTACCTGGTCACTCTGGCAGATTGCAGCCAGAACGACCAGCAGGACTGGCATGTCGATGAAACCGAAGTATCAGGCTCAGGGGGCAGGCTGGCGGTGATGCGCTATGGCAAGAAGTTTGTGCCGGTGGTCAGCCATGACAAATTCCGCAACAAGTTCCGCAAAAAGCTGCGCCCGTTACGCCTGGATCAAGGACGGCTGGTGTTCCGGTTCCGGAAAAAAGACTTCTGTCTGATAGCCGATGGTGGAGCTAAGTTCAGCGCCCACCCTCTGGATGAGTGTCTCTCTACCCCCGACCTGTCTGCAGCAAGCCGATGGATGTTTGACCTGCCTCCTGATCCCGGTGAAGCCGGGTTGATTGGCCTGGATGGGATAGACAGCGATCAGGATGGAGTGCGGGATGATGTTCAGCGGTTTATTGAGGTTGAGACATACGATTCGGAGAAGACACGTAAGGCTGCCACACAGCTGGTTGTCGCCATGCAGACAAAATTGTCAAATGCCTATAACAAAGAGTTAGTGCTCCAGTTACAGCCTGCATCTTTCGCGGCCTCTGACTGCCTCTTTTATGTTACAGACGGTAATTCAAGAACTTATCGCAAGAGGCTGGAAGCCCAGACCTATAACACAGTAGAACGGCTCCATGCGTGGAATAAAATAAACAGCTATTTCAGCGGCATGACCTTCACTCTGGCCAATGATTTGGAGTCCCAATGTAACTTTGATGCTGTTATCAAAGCCCCATAAATGATCAAGGATGAGTCATGAAAAAGCTTTTGATTGCGCAGCTGTTCTGGTTCTATTCAAGCGTTTGGGCGGCAGGTTGTCCGGTTTATATTCCAGATCTGTCATTATATTATGGTAACGGTATGTTCAATGAGCCTGAGGAGGCCAGCGACTCTGTCAGAAAGCTGCAAAGACTGATGAATGGTCAGCTGTTGTATCACGATGTCAGCTACAAAATATCCTACAACCACAACGAAAACCCGATTGAGCAAATTCTGGAAGTTGCGCGGCAGAAACTATTACAGGATTACAGTTCTATCCTGCTATGGCTATCCGGAATTGACGAGGCACCCGACTGGTTTCAAGAGGCTCTGGAAGATACGGTGGCTGGCTACCAGGCCTTTAGCTATATCTTCGATGGCGATTTGCAGAGGCATGTTGCAGACTACACGCAAGATATCACGAGTTGCCGGAAGGTGCTGTTAGTGGCTCATTCCCAGGGTAATTTCTACGGCAATGAAGCTTGGAGATATGTCTATCAGAATACTGTGGATAACCTGCCTTTTAGCCGACTGAAGTTAATGGGAATGGTTTCAGTAGCGACCCCGTCCAGCCAGTTGGGCGAGCCACTGGCTTATGAAGAAGATTTGGCGGCTATCACGCGCTATCTGACGCTGACTGATGACCTGGTGATCAATGTTCTTCGGAGCTATAACTTTGGCCCCCTGCCAGCAAATCTGACCAATAACACAGAAAGTGACGACTGGAAAAATCACAGCTTTTCCGGAACCTACCTCTTCGGCAGCCCAAGCAGAGGTGTTCTACAAAGCCAGATCAGGGAAGTGGCGTATTCGCTGGAAACTCTGCCTTTTGCACGACAGGGGCTGGACTCTTCCGCCTTGGCGTCTGCTGGCTATGATCCAGCCGCCCAAATTCTTGAGGTGGAGTTTGCCAGCAGTGGCAGCGTCTATCGCTATTATGATGTTCCAGACAATATCTACAGAGGGCTGATTTCTGCGGACTCCGTTGGCGGATTTTACAACCTGTCCATACGTGGTCAGTACCCGTCACGAAGGCTGTATTGAGTATTTTACAAGTTGTTGAGTAACAACAGCAGAATCAGCCCCGGGCAGATGGTCCGGGTATACCAGGGCCAGAGTTTCCAGAACAGGCTGTTTTGAATTTCCGGGAACCCCTGGCTTAACTCTTCCAGCAACCGTTTTTGTCTGATTATCCAGGTGCCGAAAATCGCTATCAGGAAGCAGAGCACGGGCTGCAGGTATTGAGTGGTGACTTTGACTGCCAGCCCCAGTAATACATCCAGGTGGGTGATGATGATTACCGATAGTGAAAAAGACAGGGCTGTGATCAGCCAGCTGGCGTGGTTGCGACGGAATGAAATCTTCTCTACCAGGTACACGACAGTAGGTTCAATCAGGGAAATGGACGAGGTCAGGGCAGCGATCACCAGTAAAGCAAAAAACGCCAGCGAAGCCAGTTGACCCAGAAAACCAAGTTCCTGGAAAAGGGTGGGCAACACTGTAAACACCAGGGTATCGGCACTGTATAAATGGCCGTCGGGAGAATAAATGTCTATACCCTGCTGAATGGCAGCGTACATGCAGGGAATCACCAGCATACCGGCCAGAAAGGCGACAGAACTGTCGACAACGGCAACCTGCATGGCTGTGACGGGCAGGTTGGCTTTCTTGCTGAGGTAGGAGCCATAAACCATCATGCAGCCAACCCCCAGGGACATGGAAAAGAATGATTGCCCAAGCGCGGATGTCAGGAGCTTCTGGTTAAGCAGTCGGGAGAAATCAGGCAACAGATAGACTTTCAGGCCTTCCAGCCCGCCAGGCCGTGTCAGGGCAAAGGCGATCAACAGCGCCAGCAGGATAAAGAGTGCGGGCATCAGGCGGTTACACCATCGTTCAATACCATCTTTTACACCCCCTATCACAATCAGGGTGGTGAGAACCATGAAGGTCAGAGTAAGAGTCATTGATGGCGTCGAACCAAAGCCGGTCAGCCAGGCACTTGCCGATTCAGCACCGGCCAGCTCTGCCAGGGGGGCCAGTCCGAAGCCAATGAACCAGCCACCGACGATGCTGTAGAAACTGTAGATGATTGTCAGGGCAATCAGCCCGGCGATGGCGGTCAGGAAACCCAGCTTTTGCACTCCGGGGCGTTTATCCAGCTGCGTCAGGGCTGTGACGGAGTTTGACTGGCTGTAACGCCCGATGGTGAGCTCGGCCACCAGCGTCGGGTAAGCAAGGATAAAGGAAAAACAGAGATAGACCAGGACAAAAGCCGCGCCACCATTCTCAGCCGTCTGGGTTGGAAAACTCCAGATATTTCCCACCCCAACGGCACAGCCGGCGGCAGCAATGATGAACCCCAGCCTTGAGCTGAATTGACTGCGGGAAGAAGCGGGAGAGGACATTTCGTTATTGCTGGTTGTTGTAGACAAAAACTGTTTCTCCCGGCGCTGGGACTACTCATAAAGTCCAGGTTATGACGTTTCGTCGACTGGCGTTCAGCGTTACAGCAGATACCCCTTTCTGATTATTTGGATAACTGCCGACCCTGCCGGACGAACCCGATCAACTATAGCAGGGTTCTCCGGGGCTATCGGCTGGGACGGACAAAGAGCAGGGGCTTGCCTTTCTCAAGCAGGTAGGGATAAGCGATAGTCTGGTTGTTTTCCCCCATGCCCACTTCATCGGGAGCAAAGTAGAGATAGATCCAGCCGGGCAGGCGGGCGCTCAACTTCTGGTAAAAGACATTTTCAGCGACGCTTTCCAGGCCATCGCCCTGGTTGATGGAAAGACGCGGAAAGCGGTCGGGGTCGTCGGCAGGGAAGAACCAGGCGGGTTGGCCTGCCGTGCTGAAATAGGAAAAGTAGGGCGCCTGTTCGGTTTCCACTGGCTCGGGAATATAGAGACTGAGCACACAGTTCATATTGGTAAATGAACACTCTCCGCCGGCATCCTGCAGGTACCACTGCTGGAATCGGACGCCTTCATGAACGTAGGGCGCCTGAACCGGTTTGTACTTGTAATGCATTTCTTCAAGGATCGCCAGGGATGATCGGCTTAAGATACGTTCCAGAATCTTGCGCGCCTGTAGGGAATCCTGGGCCATTTCATCGGGCATCCAGGCAAAAAGCCGGTGGTCGCCGTAATGACTGGAACCGGGCACTGTCCAGCCCCAGTAGAAATCCTCAAAAGGGCCATGAGGTTTGACGTTGACCCCGGTCATGCCGCTGGCGCTGCCATGAGCTGCGTGCAGGATATTGCCCAGTTTATCTTCTTTTAACTTGCCATCCTGGCGATAGGCGGCGCCGGGCAGCTGCTGGTCGTGTACCAGGCGATCCATTCCGGCAACATAAGTGAGGTTCTTGGCTTTAGACCATTGCTCGTTATAGGAGCCGTCATTCTCATATTCGAAACCATAATCAGGTCCGTCGAAAGAGCAGCCGGCAATCAGCAGGGAGGCCCCTAGCAGGTATCGGATCGTCATTCCTTGATCTCCTGAGCAACAGTCAAGTTCCAGAGCGCGTGTACGTCTGGAGTCGTTCCTTGTTTTGTCGGAACAATCGAACCATCGGCCTGGCGGTTTCTGCCTTTAATATGTGCTCACCTCTTAGATTGAAAGCTTCTAGTCCGGGTGTTTATTTAGTATCATAAGTAATGACCGAAGCGTTTTTTTTGTCGATAAAAAACGGATTTTTCTTCCATCGACGGATGGTGCAACCGCTTTTTGACGAAAGACAGTTTTCTGTTAACCCGGGCTGTACAGGGAAAACCATCCTGACTGTACCCCAGAATCAATCCGCACCCACAGTTTCGGTGAAGTCTGTATGTACCGAATAAAAATTATACTTTTCTCATTGCTGCTGGCCATGGTGGGCTGTGACAGCAGAACCCTGCCGGAAAAGGCTTACAAGCTGGATGAAGGCGTTGTCTGCGCACTTATGAATGCCCGGTTGCAGGCTATCCGCTCTGGCGACAGCAGCGCCGTGAAAGGCTTTTTCTCCCCCACTGTCAGTATTGATATCCTGGATATCGAAGGACGGATGATCAAGACGGATTACCAGGCCATCAAACAGCAGGCTGAGATCAATGCACGGTACGGTCAGGGGTTCGAGTCAGAGATTCTGGAAAGAGTCATCTTTGTCTCCAGTGACCAGCAAAAGGCCGTTGTCCAGCAGCGGCTGCGTGAAGCCTGGCTGTTCAGGGAAAAACTGAATGATATCGAGATTGTTTCCGTCAGCCGGATGGAGTGGGAGCTGATTGACGATGTCCCGCAGATTACCCGCCTGAGCAAGAGGATCGTTGACCGAACCATCCTCAATGAAGTGCTCAGGGATGAAACGCCTAATTCGGGAACCGTCAACTACTTGTATCCAGGAACATCCTAGGAGCCTTATAGAGAATAGACAGGTCGGCCTAAAGCCCAGGAAGATCGGCCACTTTTCGGTAGAAAGCGGATGAGAATCTCACTGAATTTGATTAAATAGGTTAACTATTCGCACAAATCCAGTGAAAAATCTGACTCGATCTACTGACTCTTGCCATAAAGAGTATGCTCGACCGCTATTCCCGGTCAGGCTCCTGGAACTTAAAGAAAGTGACTCTGTGCGCCGCCTGAGACCAGGTTCGGAGCGCCGGCAAGATTCAATGAAAGGCCCAGTAATTCATCCCATTCATCCAGGCTTTCCAAGCCTTTGACCGCCATGTCGATTCTGCCTGCGTGCAGCAGCATTCCCCGGAAGTCACGTTCGCTATGGCGTCTCATACTTTTATCCAGAAGCGAACGGCGTTTTTTCAGCATAAAGGGCGAGAAACCGTGTTTCTTGGCGGCGCGATCAATAGCCAGCTCCATGCTCAGACCGTTGGACAGCAGTCGGCTCAGATGGCTGAGCAGGCGGATCTCCCGGGCCAGGGCCCAGAGAATAATGGGAGGCTCGATGCCTTCGCTTCTCAAGCCTCCAAGGATACGCACAGAACCCTTGATGTCTCCTGACAGGGCTGAATCAGTCAACTGGAAAACGTCATAGCGGGCGCTGTCAGAGACCGACTCCCGGATCGTGTCAGCGTCAATCTTCGAGTCACTGGCCAGCAGCTTCAGTTTTTCGATCTCCTGGGCGGCGGCCAGAAGGTTACCCTCGACTCTTTCTGCCAGCAGTGTCAGAGCGTCCTGGGTCGCTTCAAAGCCAGCACTTTTCAACCTTCGGGCAATCCAGCCGGGCAGCTTGTCGTGCTCCACCGGCCAGACCGGGATGAACAGGCCTGCCTGCTCCAGCTCCTTAAACCATTTAGCTTTCTGGGTGGCGGAGTCAATCCTGTCGCAGATGATCAGCAGCAGGTTATCTTCCGAAGGGTGCCTCAGGTACTCAGCCAGAGCTTTTCGCCCCGGGTCTCCCGGTTTGCCATTGGGCATACGCACTTCAAGGATCTGTTTATCAGCGAATAACGAGAGACTGTTGGCGTTTTCCAGGAAGTCTCCCCAGTCAAAGCTTCCCTCAACGTGGTAGACGTGGCGTTCGGTGAAACCCTGCTGACGGGCCTGTTGCCGGATCAGGTCGCAGCATTCGGAAACCTGGAGAGGTTCATCGCCGGCAATGATGTAAACCGGCAGGAGCTGGCGCTGCAGGTGAGCGCCAAGCTGGTCGGGCCTGAGCTTCATTTTGTACTCTGCCTACCTGTATATGGTGTGTTCAGTTCAAGGCAGAGTACATTACTCAAGGGCTTCCTGTTCCATCTGGCGGACTTTCCTGGCCCGCTCTTCTTCCCTGCGCAGGGCTTCACCGGAGAGGCTGGCGATACGGCGGACCGTGTTCATAATCAGCTCCTGGCGGAGTTCATTGAAAATGATGTTCTCTTCATTCCGGGCAGCATTGGCCTGATTGCGATCCTGGGACACAGAACGCTCACTGGTCAGTTGAATGACACTAAACAGGGGCAGGCCGTCGCTGGTTTCGATTTGATAGCTGGCATTGAGGGTGAGCAGCTGTTCATAGTGGCCGGCGCTGCCCAGGTTTCTTTCTCCTGAGACGCGCTCAAGGTTAATCAGGCGCAGTTTGTAAGGGGCCGAATCTGTGACTTCAATACCTGTTCCGGTTAATGCCCTTCTGAGATCACGAACATAGGTCAGGTCACTCCCGGAAACGGCCAGCTGGGCAATTTCACTGGCAATATCCATCTTGCCGCGCAGCTGGAAGCCGCAGGCAGTGAGCAGGCTGGTGACCAGAATCAGGGGCAGGATGGTGCCCGGGCGGAAGCGTCTTGTCATGATCTCTCCATGCGCGGCGAAGGTGGTTTCCGTCAATGTTAACTAAATCGGCAACCTTAACATGCCGGTCTGTAAAGATTAACACTGCATAACTTTGGCATGAAGTCTCCGCAAGCCACCCATCCGCGTTTCTCTTTCAATAAGCAGGAATCTGAAGGGTTTGTTTGAGAATTCTATCAGCCCGGTATTTGCCGCTCTTCAATAAAGAGTCCAGTCCTCTGGAAGGCGTTTTCCTCATGATAAGACTACCTGCCACCAGAATAGCCTTTCTCAATGCCGGGTCGTCAATGGCGATACCGGTGGCCCCGAGCCCATACATGGAGCCACTCCTGGCAGGTTTGCCCTTGAGGGCTGGTGCAGCTGCAAGGGCTTCGGCCAGGTCTTTCTCAAACAGCCTGGTCGCACTGCTCAGATCCCTTTCAAGGCTCTGATCCATAACTTTTGCCAGTTCCTGCAGAGCGTTTATCCGTTCTTTGTCAGTTAAATTCCGGGCGGTATCCTGCAGTTTCCTGAAGAGGCTGGCAACCTCCGGGGACTCATTCGGGGTTTCGATGCCTGTTGCCGGGTCTGTTGTGCCATCGGTTTGGCCGAGCCAGGTCTGGGGGCCGGTGAGGCAGAAGTGCAGGGCATCGGGGCGCTGCAGATGGTTGAATCGCCACTTGGGTTTTTTACTCCCCATCAAGTCGGCAATGTGAAAGATGTTGAGTTCATTGGGGTCACTGGCGGTAAAGGCAAAGCACATACCCGGGTCACCCAGAATGGTCAGTTCCGGATGACTCCTGACGATATTCTGAAAGCGGTGTGCGGTCAGCAGGATTTTCCAGGCCCTTGTCATATAACCTTCGTAACCCAGGCTGAGCATTGTATAGTAACCGGCGGCAAGCAAACCTCCTGACCGGCTGCCGAAAGAGCCGTAATTGGCCATTGCCCCACCATCCCATTCAGGCTGGCTGTAAATCTGGGCTGACATCAAATCTTCACTGCGGAACATCAACACAGAGTTTCCTTTGATGGAGTAGCCGTATTTGTGCAGATCAGCAGAGACAGAGGTCACCGCAGGGTAGGAAAACAGGGGCTTTGGGAAGGTCATTTTGTGGCAGAGCTTGTCATCAAACCGTTCTCCCATTTTTTCTTTAAGTTCTTCACAGGCGATGTCATTCAATCCCTCGCCAAGCAGTTCCGCAAATGGGTAAATGAACCCTCCCATGCAGGAATCGACGTGGAAGAGCAAAGACCTGCCCTGCTTTCTGTAGTCCATCAACAGGTCTGACAGCTGCCCGATCGGATCCGTCGTACCATGACTGTACCCCGGTGCGGAGGCAGTGATTGCCACAACATTCCTGTCCTCATCTATCATCCTCCTGACTTCATCGACATCCACTTTTTTGGTTTCAGGAAGGGTTCTGGCCTTCTTCAGTTTAAAACCGTAGTAGTCCGCAGCCTTGTCGACAGAAGCATGGATTGTGTCAGGTGCAATTATCACCGGCTGGCGAACTTCATTCTGTTTTGCCCACTTGACAATGGCCAGCATGGCTGACTTGTTGCTGTCGGTGCCACCCAGTGTCACATAGCCGCTGGCTTCATCAATGATTGTGTCATCCTCCTCACGGACAATCTTTAGATCGTCACCACCGTGAAGATTCAGGGTCATGGCAACTATTTCTGCTTCTATCTTGAGCATACTGGGATGCATGTCGCTCTGGAGGGCGTTGTAGGGGGAAAACAGTCCGAAGGCTTTGTTCTGCTCCTCGTAAAAATCCAGTTCACCGCAGTACATGGTTCCCGAACAGGTGCCGTTTATCCATACCTCCTGCTCTCTGTCAGCCATGGCTTTCAACATGGGCATCAGTGTGTCACTGGGGACGCCTTGCGCAGGGAGTTCGTCGTATATTGGATAATCATTCCGGTATTTGAACAGGCTATCCAGAACAGCCAGCCAGACCGGATTGGACTGATCCGACAGAAGCTGCATGGAGGATGTCAGTGTCTTTTCAATTCCTGCAACCTTATCCGGGTCAATGATGTGCAGAACCATCTTTATGCCATGATCGGCACTGTGCGGTATGAAACGAAGTATGACCGAAGACAGATCCCGGCAATGCGACAAACCATTCGGGTCCCCCATTCGGCACTCCTGCTTATCAAAAGTAACGGTGGGGTGTATAAAGTCGATATCGCTTTTTTTTACGTCCGTGAAAGTCAGTCTTCTCACAGAAGCTGACGTTGAACGTATTATCGAACTCCTGTTCCCCATATGAGGGTGACTGCTGAGTGTTGATTCTGTTTTTTTATCCGGAATCAGTGTGTAAGTCTGGGAATTGCAGTCGCCGACCTGGTCGGATGGACAAAAGCTACTCAGGTGGCTGTCGAACTCAAGAGGGTTCCGGTGGGCAGCGCCGAGGTTTATTCCTGCCTCAGAGAATTCTTGCAGGGTATAGTTTTCGGAATGTACAAGGTAAACCTCCAGATCGCCGGTGGAATGAATTTCCGCTTCCTGGTCTGATGTATTGCTGGAAAACCGGATATACCCCATTCCTGTAGAATGCGTTGATGGCTTCACAGTGTAGGTGTCTTTGTTCTCTGATTGTGTGTAATCGATGTGCTTTCCCGGGTTCTCTTTGAGTGAAGAAAAAGCCTCCGGAGTACTCAATGTTACCCTGCCGGGTAACACAAAATTCTGGGCCGTTGATGTTTCAGCGGTCAGCAGCGTGGAAACGATGGCTGCTGGTAACAATGTAAGCACCCTCAAGGGAATGAGTCTTTTCATCGAAATCACCAGTACAGGGCTTTAGCCTCTGGAGTGTAAAAAGGGCAGGCAATGTGGGCACAACAGGAGGAGCTTAGTGGAGTTCTTCTCAGGAGACTGTTTTGTTAAGACGCAAAGGCATATCAATTTGCAATTAGGAGCTGCCTGCTTATTTTCGTGTGTCTCTGGCAGGCCTTATGTCAGAGGCAGAGACAGTCGTTCGGTCAGAACAAAGGCGGTATCTTCCCGATAATAGGCGGCTTCATTGATAAAGATCGGATAGCCCGGCTGGCCTTCATAAACCACATCCCTGCCGTCCAGCATATGAAAGACCGGCTGGCCAGGTTCCAGTAACTCAAAATCCCTGTCCTGAAGGCCTTGATGCACCATGCCTTCGAGGTTGCCAGTAGCGTTTCTGGGATAGGGAACTCTCTCCCTGACCCGAAACACTTCTACTGTGGAAGGCAGCAAACCCGGCTCATGCCCGGCCAGGAAGTTCAGATATTCAACGGCTCGAGCCACCACGGCTTCTGTTTCAGCAAACAGGTCGTGCCTTACCACTGCATTGGCGATAGGCCCCACTTCTACCGTCAGCCCGTGATCACAGAGGCTGTTCAGGGTGCGGCCGAAGCGTCTGTCGACATCACTCATGATGATTCTGACATCGGGGCAATGTTGTTGAATATAAGCGGCGGCTTTCAGATTGAATGGTTTATCGTTCTTGACGATCAGTGTCATGCCCATGTTGGCGGTGGTGCTGTGCAGATCTATGAGAAACCGTTCAGGATTGGGTTTTGGCCCCAGCTGTTCATTGATTTCCCGGGCCCTGTCATGCTCGTAAACCGGGCTGACAGGACTGGCAAGTATATCATCTGAAAATGACCGGTTAAGGTCTTCGTCGATGAATCTCCGGCCCGCTGTTACGGCTGCCGGATTGGCGAGAAATGTGCTGACAGGAATGCTACTGCAGGCAAAGGGATGACATTGTTCAAACTTTTTGAGCAGGGCTGGCCCAATAGACTCATTCCCGTGAGTGCCGCCAACAATAGTGATTTCCCGGATCATGACTGTCCCTGCTGAGTGGTTGTCCCGTTATTTTAGAGCAATGTCGTGACGATGCCGTTGCCATCCTGTCTCAGTCGAAAAAATAGCAGAGCGACAAGCGCGACACTTTATGAAATCTCCGGGTTAAGTGCTATCATCGCTGCCAGTCATAGACGACATCAAAATAATAACACCCGCGTATTTCAGGATTTAGCTATGGAGCAGGCAAGCAGTCACTCTCCTTCCCGTCGCCTTGCCATCATGCTGGCGGCCCTGGTTGCTGTCGGACCCTTTGCCATCGACACTTACCTTCCGGCCTTCCCAACCATGGCTGAATACTTTGGTGTCTCTACCGCCAGCATACAGCTGTCCATCAGTTTTTTCTTCATTGGCTCGGCCATTGGCCAGGTCGTGGGCGGCCCGATCTCGGACCGGATAGGTCGAAGGCCGGTGGCCCTGGCCGGACTGGTCATTTATACCATCACCAGCTTCCTGATTGTTTTTGCCCCCAGCGTTGAACTTCTGTGGCTGCTGAGATTTATTCAGGCTCTTGGTGGTGGCGCAGCCGTGGTTATTTCTGCCGCTACAGTGCGGGACTGCTACAGCGGCAGAGAAGCTGCGCGTATGCTGTCGCTGATTTCCATGATCATGCTGATGGCGCCGCTGGTGGCGCCTGGCGTCGGGTCCCTGCTGCTGGCGCTTCAGGGCTGGAAGAGTGTTTTCGTGCTGCTCACCGTCTATGGCTCGCTGCTGATGCTGATGGTCATTTTCCAGCTGCCTGAAACGCTGAACAAACACGAAGTGCGCCAGGACAGTGGTATCCGCGGAGTAATGAACAGCTATGGCAAGATTCTGGGTCACGGCAAGGCGATGGGGTTTATTCTCTGTACCGGCTTCTCGCTGGGATGCCTCTTTACCTTCCTGACCGGTTCATCCTTCACCTATATAGAGTATTTTGGTGTTTCCACCACTATTTATCCGATCATGTTTGGCTCCAGCGTCATGCTGTACATGGTGTTCAACCGGATAAACATGCGCCTGCTGAACAAGCGGGAACCGGAAAAGCTGATCCCCGTGGGCATGATCATGCAGTTCACTGCGGCGCTGTTGCTGCTGGGCTACGTGGTGTTTTTTGAGCCCCGAGTGGAGGTCGTTTACTTCCTGGTGCTGATGACCATCAGCGCCATAGGGTTTATCGCCGCCAATGCCACCAGCTGTACCCTGAGGTATTTTCCGGATGACAGTGGCACAGCCAATGCCGTGATCGGCACGTTGAACTTTGGACTCGGTGGTCTGGTGGGCATCCTGATGTCGCTGTTGCACGATGGAACGCTTGTTCCCATCGCGATGGTCATGGTGATCAACAGTGTGCTGTCGATTTTCTTCTTTAATCTCGGGATGCGCGTGTCTGGTGTCGGGCTGGAGCTGGAAAAGTCTTCCTGACCACAGTCCAGAGGCACATGCAAAAACTGCATGCTATCACTGAAAAACAATATTATTCCCTGCCATAGCGACAGCTGTACAGGTTGCTCCCTCCCTGGCACTGAGGTTTCTGCTGGCATTACGGCATGAGAGTTCAGGCGGCCCTGGGTATTTAGCGAGGTAAGTTATTCGGTTAATTCCGTGCCACTGCTGCATCGGCTTATACCCTTTTGAAACTCCAGAAAAGAATAAAAAAATCAGCTGATATTTTCCTGCTACTGTAAAAATGAACAACTGCTGAATGAAAAATGAATCATTGTTATTTTGCTGAACCACAGCTTAACGGCGTTTATTAACAGCCGTTGAACCCTAAAAATCACTCCTATTTTCACTCCGATTTTTTTCAGGAAGGGGCGCAAGCCATAGCCCTTCTCGGCTGACCTTCCTGCCAAAAAATCCGTTCTTTGACGTTGAATGGCTGAAAAATAACGGAGTGATAACTATGAAACCGCTGAATGAGTTGATCGGAGTTCTGACGGTCAGCCTGGTCTTTCTCGCGCCTGTTTGCTGGCCGCAGGGAGTCGTTATGATGGGGGAGGGGAATCCCTGGCCGGGCGAAGACATACCTGGATTAAACGGTGTCATCAAACCCAATACCAATACCAATGAGGATGAGTGGACATACCCGTGGACTGGGAAGGCAGGAAGTCTGTCGACTGGTGAGGAGTTGAAGCCATCGTCTGAGCCAAAGATCTGGAAGAAAGGCCGAAAAGCTGTTGAAGACTTGATGGCTTATTTCAAACCCGGGGAGATTCCGGACAGGGAAATGGCTATCAAGCCGGAAAGTAGAACTGATCCAGTGCGGGAAGCTTTGGGAGAGAAGGAAAAGAATACCTCCAGATCCGGCAACCCCTGGCTGGAAGATTCCGATAGTGAAAAGGAACGTGCCACATTCAATCAGCGGGAAGCTGAACGATTCTCGGAGCGTCAGGAGGAAAAAGAAGACAGGTCTGTTTTTACCACTGGCCAGGAAGAGGGTGGCAACCTGAATGATATGGCGACCTCTGCTCTCGGCTCTGGAGGAACGGATGAGTCGGCATGGACTCCAGACACATCAATGGTTTATGGTCAGTCGCTGCCAGAAATGGTTTTCCTACCTGATGAAACGCCGCCTGCAAAGCGTGCCCGTGAGGGTGATAGCCAGAAAGAGGGAGGCAGTGACAGCGAACACTCAGACTCTCAGAATGGAGACGGAGCCACCCCCAGTGCACCTCCTCCGACCGGGGCTACAGGTATTTCTTCAGAGCCACCTTCTTATGCTGATGTTGTCAGTGGAAGAGTACCATCAGGCAGGCCGACTATGATGTTCCGTGGCGGACGCCTGGTTCAGGTCAATACATTGCCACTGGCGACAGATGTCACACAAGTTTATGAAATGACGCCAGGCGCTGAACAGCTGACTAATCCGGCAGCGGCATTTCCACCATCGACTCAGAAAGTGGAAGGGCTCGGCGAACGTCAGGGGGCAATTCTCCAGGCGACAGCCGAACTGGAAATTCCAGTGGGACTGGTCAGCCGGTTTGCCGGGCTCAGAGAGTATCACCTGGATATCATAGTGGACGACAGCGGGTCTATGTCTGCCCAGGATACCGGATTGAGTTATTCGTCCAGCGGCTGGCCTCAGCTGTCGCGCATGGAAGAACTGAAAAACCGGCTCCGCTCCATGAGCAGACTGCTGTCACAGGTGGCTGACAAGGGAATCAGTTTCCGGAAGCTCAGCAATTATGATCACCCTGTGTGCATTTCAGGGCGTCTGCCACCTGAGCAGATTGAGTGTCAGCTGCGGCAGGCCATTGACCAACTCTACCCCTGCAGTGCCACTCCCCTGAACCTAAATTCAGCCGTTGGATGTCGATTTTCTGGGAAATCTCAGTGTGCTCGACAAGGCGCGGCTTGCAGCCAATGGCCGTAGTCCTTGGCAAAAGGCGCAACGCAGCCGAGCGCGCTGAGATTTTTCAGAAAACGACAGAGCGGAATCCGATTCACCCAAAAGGTGATTAACAGGTAAACCGCTAAGGCTTTGATACCAAGGTTTCTTGAAGAATTGGAGCGGCCAACTGCTGA
>JBPCXN010000390.1:0-17511 GCA_051008495.1 Endozoicomonas sp.
GCCCGGGCCGAAACCGGCTGATTAATCGAGTTAAGGCAGGGGAGGGCTGCCAGCCAGAGCCCGTGATTTTTGGCAATCGAATTCACAGGGATGACTGCGCAGGAATAATTACCCACCTGATCAACAGGGATCTGGAAGGAAGCTCTTTAGAGGGTTTGTATCTTGGCGTTGATAATTATCCGGCCCCAATGCACGAAGTGCTTCATTGGTTAGCGAACGAGATGGATGTAGAGCTGGACGACAGTTTTCAGCCTCCAGCAAGAGCGAATAAACGTTGCAGAAATAACCGGATTGTGGAGGCAGGCTATTCATTCCGTTTCCCGGATTTTCGTTCAGGCTACACACATCCTAATGCATCAAAATAGATGGCCTATACCAACACACTGGATACCCTAAAGACTATTTCTGTTGCAACCCCTCATTTTTCTTCAGAAAATCTGCGAAAGCTCCGTACATTTTAAAAGTACGTGCAGCCTCTCTTGCCGAAATTCTTGCCATGGGGTCTGGCTCCAGAATTTGATAGAGGATCTCTGCGAAAGCAGGACGAAGTTTTTCTTGTTGTTGCCCCATCATGGAAGCTTCAAGAAACTCATCCACTACTGCATGACAGTGTCCCCTGAGCCTGTCCATCTGCTCAGCAGTCAGATCATTTGCAGGAGAGAGCTTTAAGGGGGGAGCATGCAGTTTCTTGATAAATGCATCGGCCTGAGAGGGGTTCATCATTGCTATAATGCTCAGCCCCGCAGCCCAGACATCTGAAGCCGGCGTGGGGTCTTCATAGGTAGTAAAAAAAGGTTTTTTTTCCTGGGTTCCAGCAATTCTTTCTACAGTAGAGAGTTTGTCGCCGGTCAAGCTCCTGCTGGCAAACCCGTCATCAGCCGTGGTTTCTCCAAAATCAGCCAGCCACAGGCATCCATCCTTCAACAGCAGGTTGCCCGGTTTGATATCCTGGTGCACCAGGTTCAGCGAGGCCATGCAATCCAGCCCGGAAAAAAGATCTCCGGCATAACTGGCAACACGATCAGGAGTCAACCCACCGTTTTCCAGTGCCTGTTCAAGGCTCTGATCCGCTCTCGCCAGGAAGATGAGGGGCTCACCTGACTTTGAAACACCGGCACCTATAAAAGGAACAATATGACTAAACCCAGGATGCTCACTGGACAGTGCTTTTAATCCGGCCAGAACACCGATTTCGCGCATAATGCCACTGGCATCAATGTAATTCTGCACCTCTTTTTTTTTGAATTTATCAAGAAAGCTGTAACTGCGCTTTGCTACAACCTGTTCACCTTTGACAGTACAGGCCTGTACACAACCATTGGAACCAGAACCAAGGCATTCCGGCGACTCTTCGGCTTCCTTGCGACAGGTTACAGGTTTTCCCAAATCCCCGTCTGCAGCAAGGCTGCCTGCTGTATTTGAGAACAAAACCAGAGTGCCGTCTGGAATCATAGTAGCCTTAACACCGCCATCAATGGTTTCGGCAATATAGTTTCTCCCGCTACGGGCAAGAAGAAGGCTTTGCTGTGGAGCTGTTACTGCCACTTTGCGGTCTTTAAGACTATTGGAGCTTCCTGGCCCAGTAGAGGAGCTAGCCTGATTCTGTGAACGCACTATTTTCTTGCTTCCGGAGAGTTTTACCTGCCTACCCAGAAATGTCTTTTCACTTGGCTTTTCCGGATTTTCCTGATGCGCGTCAACGACCTTTCCGGGCAGGGTGCCTGATGAAACGCCTTTTACCATGAGATATTCCCTGGATTTTTCGGATAAATCGGCAGAACAATAATGTTTCCAACCTTATCTTGAATCGGCGTTTCACAGGGAAGTTTGATGAATGACGGTAAAATGCAGCCAACTTACAAAAAGAAAGGCAGCTGCATTTCAGCAGGGGAAACAGCGAGGACGCCTACTTCAATTCCAGAATAGCGTCCACTTCAACGGGAACCCCCTTCGGCAGTTCCTTTACACCGACGGCTGCACGGGCCGGATATGGCTCATCAAAATATTCTGCCATGACTTCGTTCACTTCAGCAAAGTTGCTCAGGTCAGTCAGGAAGATGGTCACCTTGGCAGCGTCCTTCAAAGTGCCACCAGAGGCGTCAGCTACAGCTTTCAGGTTTTCAAAACAACGGCGGGTCTGGGCCTTGAAATCACCGGCTTCCAGCTCCATGGTTTCAGGCACCAGAGGAATCTGGCCCGAGATATAGACGGTAGTACCAGATTTAACCGCCTGGGAATAAGTCCCGATAGCCTGGGGCGCCTTATCGGTATGTATTGTCTGCCTGTTGCTCATGGAATACCGCACCTTTTTCGAGGGAAAGGTCTAGATACTAGGGAAGAATGCACGATTTTCAAGCGCTATGTTGCCGTTTATTGATCCAGCCCCATGTCATCACAGATCAGGGATAACCAATCGACCCCATGTGTTGCCCTGAGTCAAACCGGCTCCTGTAAAAGGGGTATAGCATTCAGTCAATAGAATAACGACAAAACAGGCTCGCCTCGCACCTGGAGAACACCTCCTGGCAACAATAGAGACTGCGCCGTCGTTTTCAACCGCCTTTGTCTATCAAATAGAAAGTAGAGAACAACATGATCACAGGCAACATCCGGGATATTGACGACATCCACCAGTTCAACCCCATCATCAAGATGGCGATGAAAGACATTATCAACAATATGGACTCAGCTTTGACCCAATGCGAGCGGCATGAGGTCATGGGCAGGGACCTGTACTGGTATTCAGACACCCATGAAGGCTGTAACTGCGAAGAGACTGCGCCCGAGTTTCATGACCAGTTCGTTGATATCGAAATTGTCCTGAAAGGGCGTGAGACGATTGGCTATTCAGAAAGTAACCAGTACGACAGCGTATCAGACGACCATATTCTTGATCAGGATGTAGCCTTTGTCGAAGGCGTTCAGGATGAGAAGTACCTGTCACTGAGTGAAGGCGACTTCGCTATTTTCTACCCCGGGGATGTCCACCGCCCCTGCTACAGCCCTGAAGACGAAACCATCCAGAAAGTGGTCATCAAGATTAACAAGGTTCTGTTGTAGTCACCTGGCATGAGAGCAGGGATCGCTTCCCTGCTCTGAATTCAGGCTTCTTTGCGGCGGGTAATGGAATGCACGCCCTTGATGACACGCAGGCGTTTGATGATTCGGGCAAGATGTAACCGGTCACGAACATTCAGCAGCAGCTGGACAAGGCAGAAGCTTGCGTCCCGCTCTTCCATGCTGATCTTCTCGATATTGCCTTCCACGGCAGTGATGGTAGTAGCCAGGGAGGCAATCATGCCCCGGTGGTGCTCAAGCTCCACCTGCAGATCCACGGTAAACTCACCGGAAACATCCTTATCCCAGTCCACCTCCAGAACCTTCTCCGGATTGTGCCTGATCTCTGCGATGTTTTTGCAGGCTTCAGTGTGGATTACAATGCCCCGTCCAGCGCTGACATGACCGACAACAGGGTCACCCGGGATCGGATAGCAGCATTTGGCAAAGCTGATCACCATTCCCTCAGTGCCGCGTATCGACAAAGGCTTCTCGGAGTTCGAAGTGTCCAGCTGGGTCTTTTTCTCTACAGGCTCTTCGGTTTCCGGCTCCATCAACATCCGGGCGACTATGTAGGCCATTCGATTGCCAAGGCCAATGTCTTCCAGCAGGTCATCCATGGATTGCAATTCAAGGCGCTGCAGCTGACCCTGAATGACAGGGTCATCAACCGCATCCAGCCGGGAACCAAAGCTGACCAGCGCCTTGTTCAGCAGTCGCTGCCCAAGGGCTATGGACTCATTTCGTCGCTGGTGTTTCAGGAAATGGCGAATGTTGGAGCGTGCCTTACCGGTCAGGACAAAGTTCAGCCAGGCAACATTGGGGCTGGCCCCAGGAGCTGTGACAATTTCCACCGTCTGGCCGCTCTGTAACGGCTGACTAAGTGACGCAAGCCTTCTATCTATACGACATGCAACGCATGTATTGCCAACATCGGTATGAACTGTGTAGGCAAAGTCGACAGGTGTCGCACCTTTGGGCAGCTCAAGAATATTGCCTTTAGGCGTGAAAACGTAGACTTCATCAGGAAACAGGTCGATCTTGACGTTCTCTATGAACTCAAGAGAATCACCGGCATTTTTCTGAAGCTCCAGCACACCTTTAAGCCACTGTCGCGTACGTGCATGACTGCCGGATAGTGCTTCATCACCAGATTTGTAAAGCCAGTGAGCGGCAATGCCGTTGTTGGCCATGTCTTCCATTTCCTGGGTACGGATCTGGATTTCCACGGGAACACCGTGCATGCCGAAAAGTGTGGTGTGCAGGGACTGGTCGCCATTGGCCTTGGGAATGGCGACATAGTCTTTGAAGCGCCCGGGAATAGGCTTGTACAGATTATGCACAATACCCACTGCCCGGTAGCAACTGTCGACGCTGTCAACGATGATGCGGAAAGCGAACATGTCCATGATTTCGGCAAAAGACTTGCTCTGGCTGCGCATTTTCCGGTAGATGCTGTAGAGGTGCTTCTCGCGGCCTACGACACGGCCTTTCAGGCCTTCTTCCTCAAGGCGGGCGGCAATGGCTTTCTGCACCTTGCCAACCAGATCCTTGCGGTTACCCCTGGCGTTCCTGACTGCCTGGCGAATCATCCTGGAACGCATGGGGTACATGGCGCCAAAGCCCAGATCCTCCAGCTCGATCCGGAGGTTGTGCATGCCCAGGCGGTTGGCGATGGGGACGTAGATGTCCAGGGTTTCCCTGGCAATCCGGCGGCGTTTATCCGGGCTCAACACGCCGAGAGTGCGCATGTTATGAAGACGGTCAGAGAGCTTGACCAGGATAACGCGGATATCCTTGGCCATGGCCAGGGCCATTTTCTGGAAGTTCTCGGCCTGGGCCAGGGTCTTGTTTTCGAAATGCATGTGGGTCAGTTTACTGACCCCGTCCACCAGCTCGGCCACGGTTTCACCGAATTGCTCGGCGATGGCCTTTTTCTCGATACCGGTGTCTTCAATCACGTCATGCAGCATGGCCGCCATCAAACTGTGATGGTCCATGTGCATGTCAGCCAGGATCGCTGCGACTTCCAGGGGATGGGTGATGTAGGGCTCACCACTGCGCCGGATCTGGCCGTCATGGGCCTGTTCGGCGTAATAATATGCCCTGCGAACCAGGTTAACCTGTTCACGGTTCAGGTAGGACTTCAAGCGGCCGGCAAACTCTTCGATGGTCAGCAAAACCCGCTCCTCCTGTGCAGCAATCCGGCCAGCCAGAAAATTCTGGTCGGTATTAAGCTTCTACACCAGCCAGGAACATGGCTGCTTCGTCTTCGTCTACAATTTTTTCTTCAACATTGATGGCGTTGACCAGGCCTCCTGCGATCTCACGCAGAGCCATAACAGTGGGCTTGTCATTCTCCCAGTCCAGCTTTGGGTCCTTGCCGCCGATGGCCAGCTGACGCGCACGCTTGGACGCAACCATGACCAGCTCGAAACGGTTATCAACGTTATCCAGACAATCTTCTACGGTTACTCGAGCCACTACTCCACCTCTCAGTATTATTAAGCCGGTTTGCCGACCTTACATTTTACTTTACGACCATGAACCAGACAAGCTTTAGTCCTGAAGGAGATAATAAGCAGCCCCGGACTGGCAGGCCTCCGTCCAGCCCCATTGAAGCCTGACTACCAGACCCACCCGGTATCAGGCTAGGAATCAGCAGCCAGTTTCAGGTACATGCCTATTTCCTTATACGTGAATACTCTACTGATTTTTTCTGTTCCCAGGGATTATGTTTGTCCACCGCAATGTTCTGTCGCTTGCGATAGATCAAAATGCGATCAGAGGAAAAAACAGATAATGACTTCACTGCTCTAAAACCGGGAATGCCGCCTCGGCAGGGCTGGACGTTCCCCCCCTCATGACTGTTGTCCCCTGGAGTCTTATGACAGGATCTTGCCCGGTATTCATAGTTGATGACGATGACGCGATTCGTGACCTGCTGGCCAGCTATCTGAAGAAAAACGGCTTCACCGTGCAGACAGCACCTGATGGCGAGACATTCCTGCAACAGTTCCGCGACTGGTGCAGCGAGGGCAATCACAACGCCATGGTGATACTGGACATCATGATGCCCGGGATGGACGGTTTCGCCGTCTGTCGGGAGTTACGCACCTTTTCCAAAGTGCCGGTAATCATGCTGACCGCGGTATCTGATGACACCGACCGCATTATCGGCCTGGAACTGGGCGCTGACGACTACCTTGCGAAGCCATTCAACCCCCGCGAACTGCTGGCCCGGATCAAGGCGATCCTGAGGCGCAGCGAACCACGAGCAGAGCAGCCCCGCAGCGGCGGCCGCTATTGCCTGTTCAATGGTTTCTGCCTAGATATGACCACGAGGCAGCTGAGTGGCCCGGACGGAGAGCCCCGGGCACTGACCGGGGCCGATTACAACCTGCTGATGCTGTTTGTCCAGCATGCCGGGGAAGTCTTGAACCGTGAACAGATCGCCGAGGCCACCCGCAAACGAGGCTCCGATCCACTGGACCGGTTTATCGATGTCCATGTCAGCCGCCTGCGCCAGTGCCTTGGGGAAAACGCCCGGTCTCCGGAAATTATCAAGACCGTTCGTGGCACCGGCTACCTGATGGCGACAGAAGTCGTATATTCAAATGCTGTCCCTGAACCGCTTTAATTCTGTCCTCCATTGGCTACAGAACCGTGTGACCCGACGACTTGTGCCACGCTCCCTGCCAGGACGCTTCTTCCTGGTAATGATTGCCGTAGTCACTGCCACCCAGTTAATCGTCAGTGGCGTATGGGAAAGCCAGCTTCGTTCAGACCAGCAGAATGCCCTGGACGAAGTCTCCCGCAGCATGGCCCTGCGGGTATCGTCTACCGTGGAGTATTTCACTTCGCTGCCAACACGATATCGCCACGTCATCCTTAACCAGCTGCGTGACATGGGCGGAACCCGTTACTTCGTTACGTTAAACAGGGAACTGATCGACATCACCCCGCTGCCGGAAACAGGTTCCCACAGGCTGGTGATGGATGTATTCAGGGAAACACTGGAAGAGAACATCCAGTACCGGGGCGAAATCAACATAGCCTTTTCATCCCCCGACAACCTGCGGGTTTTCAACAATGAAACCCTGCTCATTGACCTTCCGGACAGCTGGGGGCAGGAAAGCCTGATAGCCGCCCCCCTGTCCCTGCCAATCCTGGTGATCCAGGTGCAGGTTTCCGAAGGGGAGTGGCTCTATCTCGCCACGCTGATGCCCGATTCGTCCATGATGATCTCGGAAGAATGGCTTTCCGAACCCCTGCAGGCGTCGTATATCGCCATGATGCTTGTACTGCTGGTCACCACCAGCCTGCTGATTCAGTGGATGACCCGTCCCTTCGAAAAGCTCTCCCGGGCAGCCAAGGCTTTCGGGCGGGATCTTGAACCCGTAACACTGGAAGAAGTCGGCTGCAGGGAGTTTGAAAATACGGCCCGGGCCTTCAATAACATGCAGCAGAACATCCGTCATTATATGAATGACCGGAAGCAGCTGTTCTCTGGCATTTCCCATGACCTGAAGACGCCCATCACACGACTCAGGCTCCGTACAGAAATGCTGGATGATGAACAGGACCGGGAAGACTTCAGCAAAGATCTCGACCACCTGGAGATGATGGTCAAGAGCGCCCTGCAAAACCTCAGTGATACAGACATTCACGAGAACCCGGAACGGATCAACCTGGGAGCACTGCTGCAGGAAATCAGTCGCTCAGCCCGCTCAGTAGGCCAGAGTGTCCGGCTGCATATTGACGACAACGTATTGATATCTGGCAAACCTCTCGCTCTGAGAAGGTGCCTGGAAAACCTGATTGGCAACGCGGTTCTCTACGGAGAACATGCCAATGTCTACCTGACGTCAGAAGACGGGCAGATTTTTATCTGCATCAGGGACAATGGTCCCGGCCTGCCGGAAGGTATGGAAGAAGAGGTGTTCAAGCCCTACAAGCGGCTTGATCATGGCCGGAAATGCAATCCTGACGGCAACGGGCTGGGCCTGATTACTGCACAACACCTTGCCCATATTCATGGGGGCACACTGTCTTTGGGCAACCTGCCAGAGGGTGGTTTGCAGGTCATTCTGGAGCTGCCTTCAGACAACACGTAAATGTTCTCCCGTCATCTCCGGATATTGTATCGATTAGCCAAGATCCATAATGCAGGCAGGAACTATTTCGTCATTATTACTCTGGCTGTTTTTCCCGTCCAGCCAGAAAAAAAGGCCGTACACTTAGGCGTACGACCTTTCAGAGAACTACTGAAGTGTTTTTCGCGCGATCACGAATCAGGCAGTAGCCAGTGTACCTTTGAAGGTTTTACCGGACTTGACCAGTTCGTTCATCTCGGTCTTGATGTTTTCAGACTGCGGGCCAAAGATTGCCTGCATATTCTGACCAACAACCATGACACCGCGAGCGCCCAGAGCCTTGATTCGGTCCTGATCAACATTGTCAGGCTTGTGTACAGTGACACGCAGACGGGTGATGCAGGCATCGATGCTCTTGATGTTTTCGTTACCACCGAAAGCAGCAATCAGGTTACCGGCCAACTCAGGAGAAACGACCACCTTCACACCCATTTCAGAGTCTTCTTCACGACCAGGCGTCTTCAGGTTGAACTTGCTGATGCCAAAGCGGAATGCTCCGTAGTAGATCGCCGCATAGGCCAGACCCAGAGGAATCAGCATGAATGGCTTGGTACCAATGCTGAAGAACAGGCTGTAGTCGATCAGGCCGTGGGAGAAGGAAGCACCCATCTTGATTTCCAGAGCATTGGTAATCATGAAGGCGATACCGGCCAGAACCGCGTGCAGACCGTACAGAACTGGAGCCACGAACATGAAGGAGAATTCGATGGGCTCAGTGATACCGGTCAGCAGAGAGGTCAGAGCAGCGGAGATCATGATGCCGCCAACACGCTTCTGCATCTTGGTCTTGGCACTGTGCCACATGGCGATGGCAGCTGCAGGCAGACCGAACATCTTGAACAGGAAACCACCTGCCAGAAAGCCGGCACTAGGATCACCCGCGAAGAAACGAGGGATATCGCCATTGAAGACCTGGCCTGCAGCATTGACGTACTCACCCATTTCCATCTGGAAAGGTACGTTCCATACGTGATGAAGACCAAATGGAATCAGCATGCGCTCAACAAATCCGTAGACAAAGCCCATGGTGACTGGGTTGCCATCAGCAGCATAATTACCAAAAGATTCAATTGCGCTACCGATTGGAGGCCAGATGAAGGCCAGGATGATACCCAGGGCAATGGCGCCAAAGGCAGTCACGATTGGCACGAAGCGCTTACCGGCAAAGAAGCCCAGGTAGTCAGGCAGCTTGATCTTGTAGAAACGGTTGAACATCACGGAAGCCAGGATACCGGCCAGGATACCGCCGAACACACCGGTGTCGATGGAGTTGATGCCCATGATGGACTTGGTTTCCACACCCAGAGTGTTAGCCATGACACCCATGGTGCCCAGCATAACCACATAGCCGACGATAGCCGCCAGAGTAGAAACACCGTCGTTATCGGTCAGGCCCAGTACAGTACCAACAGCGAACAGCAGCGGCAGGTTGCCAAATACTGCGCCACCGGCGTTTTCCATGATCTGGCTCAGCAGAGCCGGCATGAATTCAAATCCAGCGGCACCAATACCCAGAAGGATACCGGCAACCGGCAGAATCGCTACAGGCAGCATCAGCGCCCGTCCGATTTTCTGCAGAACCCCAAAAGCGTTTTGCATAATGATTTTTACCCCGATTCCTCTCGGATCTACATCCGTCGTAACGACCCGATAAAACCTGTTATAAAACGATAATAAATTTTCGTCGCAGAGGTTATCAGAGAGTGCGGGGCACTTGGGTAAGGCAACTAAACGAAAAGTAACAAAGTCTTGCGGGCGCCTATCGGTGCCTGAAAACCGTTCACATAACACTCAGACCCGTTGTTTTAAGACCTGGCTCCCAAGGCGACTGCCAGTTTTTCGAGAGTGGATTTTATGTCGGTCTCCTGTGAGTTCAGAAACTGGCTGACGACCTTGATCACAGCATTCTGATAGCTTTCCCCTACCACCATACCGTGGGTAATACCGGGAACCAGGGTACCTTTTTTGACGCTGGCTTCGAGGGCCCTGCGGCTTTGCTGCCCGCAATCATCCAGCATCTCAGTAGGAACATCTTTCCTGGCGGGAATAGAACCTTTCAGCTGATTAAACCTGAGCTGAAAGTAAGGGTCCATGAGCAGCTTTGCCAGGATCTTCTGGGCACGTCGATCACTGTCATCCGGCAGGTTGAACATGACAAAGCTGTCAATATTGTAAATAAAACTGTTACGGGTACCGGGCGCTGGCAGACATAGATAATCTTTACCGCTCTGCCTGCCTTTACGCACAAACTCGCCTTTGGCCCAGTCACCCATCAGCTGCATGGCGGCCCTGCCCTCGATCACCAGACCCGTTGCCTGGTCCCAGTCCCGCCAGGCACTGCCTTCATCAAACAGTGTGCGTATATCCGCCATGGTTTTGAAAACCCGGGCCATGGTTTCACTCTTTATGGCTTCGGGTTTCCTGTCCACGAAAGCGTCCTGGTAAAAATCCGCGCCGCCGGTAGCCAACACCACAGATTCAAATATCGTTGAAGCCTGCCAGGGAGCGCCGCCATGGGCGAGTGGAATGTACCCGGCCTTTCTCAGCTTCGGTGCAATGGCCAGAATTCCTTCCCAGCTGTCCGGAATTTCCACTCCGGTTTTCCTGAAAGCTTCAGGGTTGACCCAGAGCCAGTTGGTGCGGTGGATATTCACCGGGGCCGCCACATACCGGCCTTTGTATTTCATGGTGCTGCTGACAACTTCGGGCAGCAGCTCGTCCCACTGCTCAGCTTTCGCCAGGTCATCAATGCTGGTCAGCAAACCCAGCCCGCCCCATTCCTGGATACCTACTCCCCGAATCTGTGCTGCCGAGGGAGGGTTGCCGGAGATCACCCGTGACTTCAACACGGTCATGGCATTGCCGCCACCGCCGCCGGCCACGGCGAAATCTTTCCACTCCTGCCCGTGACTGTTTACCAGCTCTTCGAGGATCCCCACCGCCGCTTTTTCACCCGGAGAAGTCCACCAGTGCAGGACTTCAACCTGTCCGGCTGATGCGGCCGCAGACAGGGGAAGAGCAAAAGTGGCGGCCAGAAAAAAGAGGCCGGAGGGAAAACCTTTGAACACGGGACAATGAACTCAGCTGAATCGAGCCGGACAGAGTATCAGGCTTGCCCATTCATATCATTGGCTTGGCCGTATTGTTGAGCTGCTTGAGATAGCTGCCCGGAGTTACGCCATAAATCCGTTTAAACTGGGTAAAAAAGCTCGAATGGCTTTTGTAGCCGCTGGCCCTGGCAATCTGCTTGAAGTTAAAAGCCTGATCCTGCCCGGAGAGCCTTTCAATCATCTGGTGAGCATGGCGGACCCGGTACTGGTGAATCAGGTCGGAGTAGTTGCCATCGGAACAGCGATTCACGACATGACTGAGTTGTGAGGTGGGCAGCCCAACGGCCCTGGCGACATCCGATTGCCGCAGTTCCGGATTGGTGAAGAGCTCACTGCTTTCTATGGTTTTCTGTACCAATTGGAACAATGCGCTGGCTTCTGCTTCCGTCAGCTTTTCACTGTCTGCTGGAAGCTCCAAACCTGGTGCAGAACTGCCAGATGCACCTGTTCCGGACAGCGAAGGTAACTTTACATTCCTGAGCAGTAAAACCATCCGTCTCTGGCTGAACATCATAACGCCCAGCGTCACCAGGGTGGTGATCGTTAAGCCTTCCGTGAGGGTGATTGAAAATGGCTGACCGTAATTGGTCATTGGCAACAGCAGATACATCACGCTGGCAATGACAGTCACCAGTATCTGCGAGTGACAGGCGGCTTTCATCAGAGCAAGATCACTGTCGTTCATGTCGCCGGTATCCGTACTCATCATCAGCTCTTTGCAGCTGAAACAGTACGCTCCCAGGACAACCAGGGTGGCCAGCGTCATGAACACTGTAAACAGATCAAGGTTTGACCCCGTGATATTAACGACCTGCCACCAGGGATGGCTCTCCATCAACATGTAGGCCTCCGCATGCCATTGCGCCGTCAGGCTCATCAGCAGGAAAGGCAGCAGGTGCAGGGCTGAATGAAGTCGGAGTGGCTGCCCCAGAATGTCCCGGCAATAAAAATAAAGCAGGGGGCCTTTGAGCCAATAGGCAAACATGAATGGCACGGCAACGGCAAAATGGGCTTCCTGGGCCCAGCTTCTGCTGAGCGCAGTGATCAGCTGGGCGACTTCAACCAGGATCAGCAAGACAAGGAACTTGTGCTTTACCAGCAGCTGACTGGGAGCGGTGGAAGCATTGGCACGAAACAGCCAGCCAGCCGCAAACCCCAGGAGACATAATGTATAGGCCATGATGACAATTGGCTCTTGTTATTATTACAGTATCCTAATCACTCGCCACAACCCCGTCAAACGCTCAGAATTTCACCACAAAACAGTTCAAAAACATAATCCAGAACTCCTGACCTCGACATTGATGGGCGTACAGAAATAATCAATCTATCCCGTCCATACAGAAGGTTTCACCATGGCGAGAATTGATATCCCCGAAGGCAAGGGTTCCGAAGCCGAACGCCTGTTCAGATTGAATGCTCCAACAGCCATGGCCCAGGCCAGTGTTTCCGGAGCCATTTACTCACAGAAGCATCTGAGTATGAGAGAGCGAGAAGCCATCCGTATGCGGATCGCTATTATCAATCAATGCCAGATCTGCCTGGGCTTCCGTTTCCCAGAACTGGTGGAACAGGGTGTGACAGAGGAGTTTTACGCCCAGGTTGAACACTGGCGGGATTCCCCCGACCTGTCCACCCGGGAAAAGCTTGCTGTCGAATACACCGAGCGTTTCATCCTGGATCATTTGAACATTGACGATGCTTTCTTCGAGAGGTTTCGTGCCCATTACCGTGACGAAGAAATTCTTGAAATGACCGGCATCATTGGCGGACTGCTGGCCAACGGCAGGATGCTGCAGGTATTAAGCATTGACCAGCAATGTGCCATAGACATCAGGCAGTCAGAATTTGCCTGACCACGGAGCATCACTATGAAAAGAAGAGTCGTGGTCTGGGGGACTGGCAATGTCGGACGTCCAGCCATTCGCGCCGTGCTGTCCCACAGCGAACTGGAACTGTGTGGAGTGATTGTTTCCAATCCGGAAAAGGAAGGCGTTGACGCTGGCTTACTGGCAGGGCTGGAGCCCGTTGGCGTACTCGCTACAAGAAACTATGAAAAGCTGCTTAAGGAGCAGTCTATAGACGCCGTCGTCTATAGCGCCAATGCCGATATGCGTCCCCCGGACGCCATCAGGGAATTGACCGCCTGCCTGGAAGCCGGCGTCAACGTTGTTTCTACATCATTTTACACCCTGTTGTATCCAGCCATTTGCCCTGAGGAAATGACTGAGTCCATCAATCAGAGCTGCCAGAAAGGCAAGAGTTCCGTGCTGGTGTCCGGTATGGACCCGGGCTGGGTCATGGACATTCTGCCGGTTCTGATCAGTGGCGCCGGCGCGGGCATTACCGAAATTCGCTGCCAGGAGATTTTTAACTACGCCACCTATGATCAGCCAGAAGTAGTCAGAAACATCGTCGGATTCGGTCATTCGATGAAAGACACGCCGATGATGCTGATTCCGTTTGCCCTGCAATCGGTATGGGAACCCATGATCAGGCTGATTGCCGATGAGCTTGAACTGACAGTGGATGGCATCGAAGTGGTGGTGGAAAGGGAGCCGCTGAGCAGAACCCTGGAAATCGACAACATGGGCGTGTTCGAAGAAGGCACCCAGGGAGCATTTCGTTTCGAGGTGCAGGGGTACGTCAACGGCAAGCCTCTAATCATCATGGAACATATCACACGCATTGATGATGAGTGCGCCCCTCAGTGGAGCTATCCGTCGGAAGGCCAGGGCTGTCACCGTGTTCTGATAACAGGCAACCAGGACATCAATCTATCAATTCACGCTGCCGATCACCACGAGAATGGACCTGCCAGTGGCGGCAGTGCTACCGCAGCCAACCGGGTTGTGAACCTGGTTCCAGCTGTGTGCGAGGCGAAGCCTGGTCTCCTGTCTGTGAACGATGTGCCAATGGTCAATGGCAAGTCGCAGATCGTGATCGACTGATAAAGTCAGTCTGGTTCCCGGCAGCCTTTGATTCCTGAGATGGAACCTCTGGCCGGGTTGCAGTTATGATGGAAGTACATACTGTTTCCATACTCATGCTGTCCGGGTGATCAGACAATGACGACAACCTCTTCGAAAGTAACGGCGCTTCAGGCCGCAATGAAAGAACAGAACATGGATGCCTGGATCATTCCCAGTTCTGATCCCCATGAAAGTGAATATGCTGCAGACCACTGGAATGGCCGGGCCTGGCTGTCCGGCTTCAGTGGTTCAGCGGGAACCGTTGTCGTGCAACAGGATAAGGCCGCCCTCTGGACGGATGGCCGCTATTTCCTGCAGGCCGAACAGGAGCTTAACGGAACAGGCATAGAGCTGATGCGTGAAGATCAGCCCGGCGTGCCCTCAATCAGCCAGTGGCTGGTTGATACCCTGGCAGAGGGCGGAGTTGCAGGGTTCGACGGCAAGGTCATGCCACTGGCAAAAGTCCGTGAACTGCAGAAAAAACTCTCCAGCAAGAACCTTTCTCTGAAAACCGACCTGGATCTGCTGGAAAACATCTGGTCTGATCGCCCGGCCATGCCAGCAAACCCGGTATTCATTCATGATGACGCCATGGCTGGGAAAAGCCACCTGGAAAAGCTCGAGCAGGTTCGCACAGCCATGCAGGCAGCCAATGCCGACCACCTGCTGATCACCACACTGGACGACATTGCCTGGCTGTTTAACCTGCGCGGTTCCGATATTGAGTGCAACCCGGTATTCCTGGCCTATGCACTGGTGACACCGGAGAACATCCAGCTGTTTGTCAATGACAGCAGGATTGAACAGGATGCCCTGAAGGTTCTAAAAACAGCCTCTGTTCAATTGCATTCCTATGATGCCGTCGCCAGCGCTCTGACCAGCCTGGATTCTGGCTCCGAGTTGATGTTTGACCCGGCCACTACCTGTCAGTGGCTCGTCAATTCAATGCCTGAAGCGGTCAGAACCGTAGAAGCCGCCAGCCCTACCAGACTGTTAAAAGCCATCAAGAATGACACTGAAATCACCAGAATGGGTGACTGCCACCGTCGGGATGGTGTTGCCGTGGTACGATTCATGCGCTGGCTGGAAGAGAGCATTCCTTCAGGCACCGTCACTGAAGTCAATCTGGATGAGAAACTTCAGGGGTTACGGGCCGAAGCAACAGAATTCAAAGGCCCGAGCTTCCCGACCATTGCCGGTTATGGCCCACACGGCGCTGTCATTCACTATCGGGCAGACGACGAATCCTGTCTGAAAGTAGAAGACAAAGGATTGTTACTGGTGGATTCCGGTGGTCAGTACCCTGACGGAACAACTGACATCACCCGCACCTTTGCCTGCGGAGAAATGACTGACGAGGAAAAGAAAGACTACACACTGGTGCTGAAAGCCCATATCAACCTGGCACGGGCACGCTTCCTCAAAGGTACACGGGGGGCGCAGCTGGATATCCTGGCCCGACAGCCTGTCTGGGAGGAAGGCCAGAATTACAACCATGGCACCGGCCACGGGGTCGGCTATTTTCTGAACGTGCATGAGGGCCCGCACAGTATCAGCCCCAGGTGGCTGGATGAGCCATTGCAGCCAGGTATGCTGATCACCAACGAGCCTGGCATGTACCGCAATGGCAAGCACGGCGTACGGATTGAAAACATCATGCTGGTTGCTGAAGATATCCAGACGGATTTTGGAGAATTCTACAAGCTGGAAGCGCTTACTCTGGCGCCCATCAATACCAAACCATTGATCAGAGAGATGCTCAGCCAACAGGAAATTAACTGGTTGAACAGCTATCACAGCAAAGTCAGGGAGGAGTTATCACCACTACTGGAAGGTGATGACCTGCAATGGCTGGAGAAAGCGACAGAGGCTTTCTGAGTCAAAAATGAGGCTTGTAGGTCGGATTAGAATTGAAAATTCGTAATCCGACATGGATCACCTTCAGAACATCGTTTGTAAGGCTTCTGACGGCATGTCGGATTACGGGGCAAGCCCTAATCCGACCTACGTAAACCATCAATACTCATTGAAACTAGAACTTAGCTCAACAGACCACTGATCAGGTCCGCCTTGTAATGCTGCATCCAGCCTATGGCCAGTCTGCGACTGCGGATAATGGTCTGCAGATCACGCAGCGCCAGGTCAAACTCATCGTTGATGACCAGGTAGTCAAACTCGCCGTAGTGAGACATTTCGCTGACGGCCTGGTTCATACGACGTTCAATGATCTCCATATCGTCTGTGCCGCGACCGGTCAGACGTTCACGCAGCGCTTCCAGTGAAGGAGGCAGAATGAAAATGCTGACTGCCTCAGGCATCAGTCGACGCACCTGCTGGGCGCCCTGCCAGTCAATCTCCAGGATAACGTCTTCACCGGTTTCCAGCTGTTTTCTCACCCAGGCTTCCGAGGTTCCGTAGTAGTTCCCGAACACTTCAGCGTGCTCCAGGAACTCACCTTTGTTGAGCAGACCCTGAAACTCGTCTTTCTCGACAAAATGGTAGTTCACACCATCTTTCTCACCCGGACGGATTGAGCGTGTCGTGTGTGAAACGGACACCCGGACATGGGGTGTGGATTCCACCATCGCTTTCACCAGGCTGGTTTTTCCAGCGCCGGATGGCGCCGCGATGATATAGAGTTTGCCTTTATGTGCCATAGTAGGTAGCCAATTCAGTGACTTGTACTGACCGTCTTGATCCGGTCAGCTTTCTTATTCAATATTCTGGATCTGTTCATGTATTTCTAGCTATAGCCATTCAGATACATGAGCAGATTGTGTGTGAAACAATTTGTGCCACCAATTATGTCACCAATCCTCAGTTCTGATGCTGGATTCCGAGTAATACATGTCAGAGAAATGTTCGCTACTTTACCTACATCATAAGCTGAAATATAGAATTCAAGACCAACTATGGCGCATTCCCGGATGGCTCTTATCAGCTTTCAGACTGCTGAGTACCCAAAGTTGGCTACATACCTTGGTACGCAAGACTTGTAAAAGACTGCCGAACAATGCTGCCGAAGCCATGCCGTTTAAGGCTCACGCACTGGTATGGATTGAGCAGCAGTTTGGAGTCCGATAAGAGCCACCAATAATTCGCTGCCAATCGTTTCTATGGTTGAATCACTGTCCGATAAGACCGTGACTTTGATTTGATGCCTGTTCTTGCGCCGATACAGCTCAAGATCAGGCAGTTTGATTCCATGTTGCTGAC
>JBPCXN010000391.1:0-9634 GCA_051008495.1 Endozoicomonas sp.
CCAGATAAGGTCATAAATCATGAAACTTGGTCGAAATCGGCAATATTACAATGATGAGACAGCATTTTCTGAATCTGCCCTTTCAAACAAGATTGTGTAAACCCTTGCAGCACAGACTCTCTGGCAACCCATTAATTCATCCAGACAGGCTGAATAGCTACCATTTTTTACAACACGGATTCTTTCACAGTGGGAGCAGGTAACCTCAAAAACAGCCATCGGATCAAAATGCCCAATGATCGCATTGTGGTGATACGGATCTATCCACATTCAACGCATATGAGGCACAATCCGAACGATAAGAGGACAGACCTGCCACGTATTAAGATATACCTTTGCCAGCCACTTCATGAGGAGCGGCGACAACATCCGGGTACTGCAAACCATCCTGGAACATTTCGGTATCAAAATGACAATAAAGTACGCGAAGTTCAGTAAAGATCATCTGACAGATGCCGTAAGACTGACCCATTAAACAAAATGGAGATTTTGTGGACACATGGGAAAATTGAGAATTTCGGGAATTTTTTCTACTGTATAATCAGTAATTTAGCGGAATTATATGGCGGTGAGGGAGGGATTCGAACCCTCGATACGGCTACAAACCGTATACTCCCTTAGCAGGGGAGCGCCTTCAGCCTCTCGGCCACCTCACCAGAGGGTCTTTTGCAGGCAGCATGTGCCAGAAGACATTCAATCATTGAATGGCGCGTCCGGGAGGATTCGAACCTCCGACCGCCTGGTTCGTAGCCAGGTACTCTATCCAGCTGAGCTACGGACGCGTAACTCTAAAAAGCTTGTTGATTTTGGCGCGCTCGGGAGGATTCGAACCTCCGACCGCCTGGTTCGTAGCCAGGTACTCTATCCAGCTGAGCTACGAGCGCCCTGCGTCAACGGGAGCGAACTATAGAGATTTCCCCTGCGCGAGTCAAATAGGTTTTTCACTAACTCCTGCCAGTGCAGGACAAAACCACCAACGCACCTTCAGTTCACACCAGGTGTTATTGTCACTTCAAGACATTGAGCGACAAACCACGTTATCTCTGCACGTAAAAAAGCCCCGCATGAGCGGGGCAAAAAGTTCAGGTCTTTTTTAAAAGACGCTGGTGGTTAAATTATGCCAGCAAAGCATTCACCTTCGCTGGCTTGGTATGATCAGAAATCATACCGGACACTGGCAACCAGACCGTGAGCTTTATAATCGCCCAACCAGTTGTAGTCATAGTTGAGACCAAAGCTCAGATTGTTGTCCATGGCATAACTGACACCAAGGCCAGCCAGGAAACGGTTCTGGTCACGGCTGGAACCGGATACCGTATAGGTTTTTCCTCCTGTTACCAGATAAGTGCCCTCTACTTCAGGCTTCTTGTCCTTAAAGTCGTGATAACCCATGAGTGTGAACTCTGGCTTGAGAGCACCATTACCCATATCGAACTCAGCCATCAGTTTGGCTCCTGCACCAAGCTCCATGACCTCAAAGTTACTAAAGGCCACTTTCTGAGCAAAGTTACCGCCTTTCTCCTTGAAATCATCAATTTTCACATTGGCGTAGTTGAATTCAACCTGTGGCTGGAGAATCCATTCATTCATCGGATAGTTATAGCCTGCCACAAAGCGCGCTCCCCAGATGGTATTATCGCCATCTCCCTTGTAGGAAGTATCTACGCCCTGACGCTTGTAATCCGCTTTGCCAGTACCATAGCTGAACATGGTATCGAAGAAGAAGTTTTCCTGAGTCCAGCCAGTGTACAGCGTACCCATATAGGTTTTGCTGTCTGCTTCTCTGCTGGCACCCTTGGTTTCAGACTTGACGTCACCATAGGTAAAAGCAAAGCCAACGGTCAGCTGGTCATTCAGGAGGCTATCAAGACCCAGGGTAATTCCATTGACCTTGTTCTTATAGCCATTGATGCCGTCCTTTTCCTTCATCTCACCTTCGAAGAGCATGTACTCACCCCAGAAGCCCTGGGATTCGAACATATCACCCGTGCTGATACCGGTACGGCTGCTGTTCAGGTGACGGCTGATGGACAGATTGGTTTTCTGATGAACCGAAACAGCAGCCATCCCAACGCCATTATTGGGATCCCACTGTTCCATTTCGGCTGTTTTCCTGTGGCCCGCATCGGAAATGGCTTTATCCATTTGGGCGCCAATACTTACTGCTACTCCAGCAGGTGCTACATTCGGAGCTGAAAGAGCTGTCTCCTGTGCCGCTACCGCAACATTTGCTTCATTATCAGTAAGGCCAGCTGCCACCAGAGAAGCTATTGAGTTAGTGTTATAAGCCGGCTTTAGCTGGTAGTTGTTACCAACAACTTGTCCACCCAAAAGGAAAAATGGATCAGAAGATTCTGCAACCAGGCCTTTAGGTGCAGCTATACCTTCTGTTGTGGTGATAACAGTGAAAGGCGTTTCTGCGGCCTGTAGTTTTGGATCCTGACTGATCTCATACAGTTTCCTTTTGCTCTGATACGTCTGCTCTGGTGAATCAGTTTTAAAGACCCCAATCACTTTAGTATCTGCTGCTGCCTTCAAGGTGCCTGTAACCTCGAGGTGCTCCTTCTCTCTGGCGGTTGCATCTTCAGAATGATCAAGGACAAAAGACAGTGAAGCTCCAGTTTCCAGTTCCATGCCTTTTGCCTGAACGGGCTTCTCAGTGGTTTTATGGATCACCGGATTACCACTGGACTTGACAGTAACAAGTTGATTAAAGACAACTGGTTTCAGCTCTGTTTTGTTCTTCTCAGTTGCATTTTTATAGCTGACCAGCTCTGTCTGCGACGGTTTCAGGTTTACACCGCCGTCGATATTTATGGCGTTAACCGTTCCTATATTACCGCCACGGTACTCACCGGATGTCAATGTAACCGTAGAGCCATCTTCCCCATCACTAGAACCTGTCAGGTTTCCTTCTAAAACCCCTCCGTTCAGAGTAATGGATTTAAAGCCATTGATATCCTGAATAACAGTTTGATCCTTGGCAATAGCAACTTCAAGCTCTTTGCTTCCGAAAATGGTATTGCCACTATTGTCGAACCTTGTGAGAGTGGCTTTCCCATCAAACTTCAGCTCTGTCACCCTTCGGTCATCAGCATCAGTACCAATTGCATTGGCAACCAGCGTGGCTCCCTCACCCAAAGCGATTTTTTCCACATCTTCTATGTTGGCATAGACTGGTTTTTCACCTGTGATGGAAAGGGTATCGCCAGGGGCTTCATATACGGCTGGATCACTTCCTTCTTTCTTCAACCTCAGGTTTGCACCCTTGATGGTAACCAACCCATCTCGCTCAACAGGCTTTGTAGGTGTACTCTGTTTCAGAACAGACTTCACCGTACTGTTCGTGATGGTGATCTGCTCACCCTGCAAAATACCATGGGGGGTCGCGTCTGAAGCACCTTCTGAGGAAGTAAGCGTTCCTTCCGCTGTCACTTTTGCTTCATCAGTGAAATCTATTTTGAGAGTACCCTCTCCAGCAGCAGTTTCACTGGAAAGGGTCCAGACATTACCAAGCTGCTTATCATTCTCAGAACTGATATTCAGCTTGCCGCCTGTTACCTTAATTTCTGCAACCTTGTCGGTATAAATCCATGCTTCTTTGTGATTATCCAGAGTCAAAGTAGCTCTATGCTCTTTGCCTTCTACAACAGGTTCAGTGGGGGTAGCGCCAACAACTTTAACATGGGCAGGCTCCTCATTTTCACCATTCAGCTTGTAACCAGCAAGAGTGGCCCCTTTTTCAACAAGTACATGTTGCGCAGTGATACCCTTCTGGCCACTCGCAGCCACCATATTGACCTTAAACTCGGCACCATCGGTAACAATCACTTTTTCAAGTGGGCGTGCAGCAGCTTCATCACCACCATGACCCACTTTCTCGTGATAGAGTCTGGTGTCTTTACCACTTACCACATACGTACCCGATGGATTCGTAGCTGCTTTAGGGCTGGCAACAGCAGACCCCGTCACATCCAGCAGCTCCGAACCCCTGTCATTCTTTCCTGAGAGTTCCAGAGTTTTATGCTTGAACTGTATCTTTCTTTTTTTATCTGTACTGTCTGGCGCCGGTGTCATCAGTATGGTTGTGCTTTTATGCAGTTTATCCAGAACCTTGTCAGCAGTTTCTGCAGGGGGCTCTGTTTTAGTCAGGTTCAGCTCTGTGACTTTGGCATAATCAACAGCAACAAAATCATCACCCTTTTTCGTAGTGAAAAGATCCCTGACTTCATCATCAGTTTTTGCATCCAGAACGGCTTTCTGGGTCACCGTTTTATCCGGCGATCCAAGGTCGAAATTGGGAGCAATCGTTTCTTTGCGCGACTCTAAACCACCAGCCTTGGCCTTGGTTTCACTAGAAGGCTCTGACGACTCGGATTTTTTCCCATTGATTAAAAAGACCTGCTGTTCGGTTAGCTTATCAAGCTTCTCAAGACTCTCCATGAAAGCAGTGTTTTTCGCAAGTACGTCTTTTTGGGCCTTGTCCAGTTCTGCTTCTGCCTTTTTGGTGGCCTCCTTTGCCTTGGTTAGTGCATCACCCGATTTGCCTTCCTCAGCCTTTTTAGCATCCTCCACTTTTTTTGTCGCGTCAGTTACAGCTGTGGCCAGAGGGCCCACTGCATCTGTGTATGCCTTCGAAGCATCAGCAAATCCATTCGTGATGATATCTGATGACAGTTCATCCAGCTGCTTCTTGATTTTTTCCATAAATGGCGCAGGTAACTGCGCTGCTGCTTCAAAATCTTTTTTATCCAGTTTTAACGGTTCCAATCCGTAAGAAAATGTCCCATAACCACCAAGGGCCGTTACAACCGCAACGGAAAGCAGTGTCTTTTTAAACACCTGAACTTGTTTCATTACTCCAACTCCAACCTCTAGTCTGGATTTCTGCTCGTAAGTATTCTCGATTATGAGCTCTCGTTAATTGACAACAGATCAGGCACAGGGCCTGAAGGCTGGGTATCCTACAGAGGGGAAGGAATAAACTTAAATACTATTTCAGCATTAACAGACTGGTTTATTTTCTAATAAATTCTATTAAAGGCTCGATTGGAAACAACATTTTATAAGCACTAGAATTAGAGGTTCACTGTCATTTACTTGCTTTAAGAAAAGTACTAAAAACGAGACCTTCGTACTTCATTCTTTAATTAATACCCGCCTTGATACAATCCAAAACATGCCTGATGATTAAAGCATTGGTACAATAGTTCGATAATTATTCCCGGGCATGACAAAAAAATTAATGCAATGAAAAGAATCGCCGCCCTCCTTCTCTTTTTTCTAGCTGGATGCCAGACACCCCCGAATGATTCGGCGACACGGCAGTTGACCGAACAAAAAGCGTTCGCCTCAAGGGTTATCCACACACCAGGCTTTGCCATACAGAGCTGGCAGCCCGGACATCACGGCCTTTCAAAAACATTGCGCGTCTATATAGAAGGTGATGGCAGAGCCTGGAGCCGGAAAGGCCGGCCTTCATCAGACCCCACTCCTCGCAACAGGCTGGTTCACAACCTTATGCTGAGCGATCCCAAACCGGACATTGCTTACCTGGCACGGCCATGCCAGTTTCAACAGGACCCACATTGCAATACGGAAACCTGGACTTTTGGCCGCTACGACAACAGCGTGATCCAGTCCATGAGCAGGGCTCTGGACACCCTGAAACAATCCGGCGAGTATCAGCAACTGGAGCTGGTCGGTTATTCCGGCGGTGCTACTATTGCTCTGCTGCTGGCCGCCAGGCGAAATGACATTCTCTCAATCAGAACCATTGCCGGAAATCTTGACCCTGCTTTCACCAATCGTTACCACCGCGTTTCTCCCATGCCCTCTGCCATGAACCCTGTTCACTTCACTGACAGGCTGCAAAAGGTCCCCCAACTGCATTTTTACGGTACTGATGACGAAGTGATTCCGGCAGCGGTTTCCCGACACTACCTGTCTCTGTTCAGAAACAGGTCCTGCATTCAGCTGGAACCTGTTGTCGGAGCATCACACGGGGAAGGCTGGGCCGAAGGCTGGGGGCAATTACTCTCCAGGACTGTCAGCTGTTATTAAAAGCACAGCCATCTTTTTATACGCTCACCATCAGCCACCGGACCTTTATCTGACAGCTCCAAAATAGAGGTTCCCTCCTGATTCATCGGAGGAAGCCTCCGGCAGATCTTTAAATTGACTGGCAAACACCTCACTTGTATTCTCACCGGATGAAAAAAAGAATACTCATCACCCTTTCGCTCATTACCGTCGTTCTGACTGTGCTGCTGACATATCAACCAGACGAAACCGAAAGCCTGCTTGCGAACGACGGCAAGGGACTTTTTGACCTGGAAGCTCACTGGACCCAGGGCAATGTCGTCTCACTGGTCAGACATGCCGAGCGCTGTGACCGTTCCGAAAGCGAGTGTCTCGATGGCAACGATGGCATTACGGTTCCCGGTGTTGACCAGGCAGTTGAAGTGGGCAAGGCCTATGACTACCTGCCGCAACAGGCCACTGTGATCTTTAACAGCCCGGTCAAACGGACTGACCAGTCAGCAGACTTCATGTTTGGCGATGAGAGCAGCGACCAGAAGTGGCTCAGGGAAGGTTGCAAGGAAAACCTTCTGGACGATATTTTCAAATACAAGGAAGATGGCAAAAACCTGATTCTCATCACACACAGCACCTGCATTGATGCCTTGGGAGAAGAACAGGGCGACAAGCTGATTGAGCTGGATATCCACGAACCTGAAACCTACGCTGGCTCCTTTTTCCTCACCGTAGACAAAGAAGAAAAGAAAATTCACGTCCTGGGCTATTTGCTGGCTGACGAGTGGAAAGTGGCTTATCAGTAATGAGAAGCAGGATAAGCTTCTAAAACGGCTATACACGCATACATGATTATTCCTGGTCGGTACACCTTTCATCTGTCACCGGCCCCACTGCTATCATCAACCTGTGTCAGGAAAAGTGATCTCAGAACGGCCTGATGACTGACTCTGCCCGTTGGACAGAAGCGGCCTTTAACTAAGAAAATCAGTGTAAGGGAGTCAATAAAAGAATGAAATTATATGGCGATACACAGTCCGGCAACTGTTACAAAATCAAGCTGCTGGCCGCCCTTCTCGATCTTGATATGGAATGGGTTCACATCGATATTCTGGCCGGCGAGACACACACCGAAGAATTCCTGGCCAGAACCCCTAACGGGAAAATCCCCCTGCTGGAACTTGATAACGGCCGCTGTCTGTCTGAATCCAACGCCATTTTGAACTTCCTGGGTCGTGACTCAAAACTGGTTCCAAATGATCCGTTTACCCATGCCAAAGTTCAGCAATGGCAGTTTTTTGAGCAATACAGTCATGAGCCGTATATTGCCGTGGCAAGATTTATTGCCAAATACCTTGGCCTGCCCGAAGCCAGCCGTGATGAATACGAATCGAAGCAGAAAAGTGGTCACAAGGCGTTGGGGGTGATGGAGCATCAGCTGGCTGAAACGCCCTTCCTGACGGGCGATTCGATAACCACTGCCGACATTTCCCTATATGGCTACACACACGTTGCCCATGAAGGTGGTTTTGATCTGAAACTTTATCCCGGCATTCAAGGCTGGATGGAGCGAATCAAATCGATGCCCGGCTATGCAGGGATGAGCTGAGCAAACAAGGGTCGTTCAGCATCCACAGACGACAGGCCAGAGTATAACCGCCCATCCAGGAATGTCGTCGTATAACCCAGCAGCTCCCCGGCATGAAAGTGTTTTCGTTCAATGCGGATAACCGGTGTTCACACCAGTGACGGAGAGCCACAGTAACACCCAGCTGCTCAGGCTGAATGTCACCAGTGAGGGTGCGAATAAAGGTCACTTGCATCACCAGAGGTAAGGGGTTGATGCAAATGTTCACATATATAGACAACCAATCATTTGGCCGGAATTAAAGGTCTTACCTTTTGTTGAATTCTGGTTCTTTTTGGTAAAACGATCAGAAAAATTGCATCTATCCTTACTCTCTGTGTCATTTGAGTGACAGGATCCAGGATTCTCATGTTAGCCAAACAACTGTTTCTGGCAGTGATTTTGCCTACCCTGATTTCGTCGGCTGTAGCGGATCATTCCCCGGAGATTCGCTTAAACAGCAACCTGACTGTTGAGCTCGTTCACGCCAGTCTGAAGAGTGTCAACAATGGACAGATACTTCACGACCCATTCAGCACTGACATTACCCTGCTTTATCAGCCGCAGGACAGGCTCACTTTCAAACAGATGAGTCATGGCTTTCCGTCGATGTACTGGGATAACAGGCCGATCCCATCATGGTCACGGGATGTTTCTGGCATGGTGTTACTGCTACCGGAAAGTGATTTCTGTCCAGAGTCATCATTGATAACTATTGAGCTGCGCGGGGAGAACATCAGGCTGGTTCTCCCCAATGAGCCCGAGTGCCAGCGACGGGTTTTGCAAGAAGGAGCAGGTACCACACTGGTCAAAGTGGATGTAATCTGGGAAGAACCGAACCCGGCAGATAAGCTGGAAATACTCGAAAGCAGTACTTCAACGATCCAGTGGCCAAGCGACTTGAAGCCATCACGAAACCAACCGGGCCTCCCCGCCCTTCCTCTGTTTAATCGGATGGATCTTGAATCAGCGGCATCACTGGACAGTGCCGCAGTCATTATCAAAAGTGAGAATGCTCACAGCAAGAAGCAGCATTACATTGACGGGATTATTCATAACCAGCCTTTAATGACGGCTGTCACTGTCATTAATCACCCCATCAGCGGTAGTGGGTCACTCAGGGCGCGTTATGCAAGATTACTGAATGCAGTAGTAGAGGATGTCGACTCGGTGATTAACCTGTTGGCGTTGTATAACTCAATCCTTGCCGGCGGAGTCACTTTGCCGGTCTTTGAACAACGGTTTGTGGGAGAGGCCGGTAAAGTCAATGTCCAGCTTCTACTGAATTACCTCAAACATGTCGAAGACCTGGAACGGAAAATTCTCGATAATTTCAGGAAAAGCCGGGAGCCAGGCTCCAGAACTTACGAATACATGGTTGATAAGGGTTATATCAAAAAAAAACAACCGGCGGAAACCAAACCGGATGCCAATGACAGCAGCAAAGAGGCTACGGCTAAGGTGGTAAAGAAAGAGGATACTGGCAAGCCCCATCACAAAATCCGTCAGCATCCGGTTGTTCAGATAAAAGTAATCAAACACCCTCGCAGGCCCATAAAACCACCGAAAGCTCCCGGTAAACGTTAACCCGCGGCCATCGTCTCTCCTCTCAGTCTTCTGCAAAGCTGGATGGCTGCGGACAGCATGGAGAACAAGCTGAATTTGACTACAGCAACCCTGCCACCGGTTATTGAGCCTTACGAACAATCCTGAAATTGTCCCAGGCCTGGCTGGTTGGCATCACTTCCAGACTGTTGATGTTGATATGGGCCGGCTGCTCAGCCAGCCATAAAATGATATTGGCAATGTCCTCTGGCTGAATCGGGTTGGTATTGGCATAGATACTGTCGTATTTAGCAAAATCGTCGTACACCCTCGCCCAATCGGGCGGGATTATAAGACGGGAACGCGCAGAGCGTTCCGCCTACAAGTTGGTACAATCATTCGGGTGTACTCTGACTGTTCACATAC
>JBPCXN010000392.1:0-2559 GCA_051008495.1 Endozoicomonas sp.
TCAGCAGTTGGCCGCTCCAATTCTTCAAGAAACCTTGGTATCAAAGCCTTAGCGGTTTACCTGTTAATCACCTTTTGGGTGAATCGGATTCCGCTCTGTCGTTTTCTGAAAAATCTCAGCGCGCTCGACTGCGTTGCGCCTTTTGCCAAGGACTACGGCCATTGGCTGCAAGCCGCGCCTTGCCGAGCACACTGAGATTTCCCAGAAAATCGACATCCAACTGCTGAATTTAGGATTATTGATTCCCACTCTGTTCGAAAGGCCTTCGCAGAGTTTTTCCAGTGAGACAAACATAAAAAAAGCGCTGGCAACGGCAAGTTACCAGCGCTTTCACTCAGGCAAGCCAAAAGCTTTCCTGCAAAAAGCGTCTGCGTATTACATGAACATCACAGAGCCTGGCCCCAAAGGCAGGTTCAGGAAGCTCCAGATGATGAACAGTACGATCCAGCCACCCAGGAAGAAGAAGGTGTACGGCATCATCATCGAGATTACAGTACCCATACCAATCTTCGGACCATTCTCCTCCTGGTAACGCGCAGCAAAGCTGGCGATGATCGGGAAGTAGGTCATCAGCGGCGTGATGATGTTGGTGGTTGAGTCACCAATACGATAAGCCACCTGGGTATATTCCGGTGTGAAGCCCATCTGCATGAACATCGGGATAAACACCGGTGCCATGATCAGCCACTTGGAGCTGGCGCCACCCATGAACAGGTTAACAACGGCAGACAACAGCACCATACCCACTGCCAGTGGGATACCGGTGAAGCCAATACTCTGCAGCAGGTCAGCTCCGGAAACCGCAGCGACTATACCCAGGTTAGAGTAGGTGAAGTAGGAAACAAACTGGGCGGAAACAAAAATGATCACCAGCACGCTGGCCATGGAAGACATGGATTTCACCATACCCTGCACGACACCGTCGGCGCTTTTGAAGGTCTTGGAACCAAAACCGTAAGCCGCACCCGGGATCAGGAACATGGCAGTCAAAATCAGGATGATGGACTGCATGAACGGTGAGTTACCAAGGATCTGACCACTGGCCGGATCTCTCAGAGGTGCAGATTCAGGCAGAATCAGTGCACACAGCAGCGCAACCAGGGCAAAGAAAGACCACTTGGCGCGCTTCAGGCCTGCCAGCTCTTCGGGAGTCATGGCGTCAGCCTTCTCACCCATGTCGCCACCGTAAGAACCCAGACGGGGCTCTACGATTTTATCGGTAACAAAGGTACCCAGAATGGTGATCAGGAAGGTGGAGACGACCATGAAGTAGTAGTTCGCAACCGGAGTCACCATGTAGGTTGAGTCCATGATGCGAGCAGCTTCAGTAGAGATACCACCCAGCAGTGGGTCAGTGGAGCCGATCACCAGGTTAGCGGAGAAACCACCGGAAACACCGGCAAACGCCGCAGCAATACCCGCCAGTGGGTGACGACCGAAGCTCATGAAAACGATTGCACCCAGAGGCACCAGTACGACATAACCGGCATCTGAAGCGATGTTGGACATGATACCGGCGAACACCAGGATCGGCGTCAGCAGACTTTTTGGTGTAGCCAGAACCATACGCTTGAGCATGGCACTGATCAGACCGGAGTATTCAGCAACACCCACACCCAGCATGGCTACCAGGATGGTGCCCAGGGCAGCATGGCCGGTAAAGGCTCTGATGGCATTGGTGAACATGAAGCGGATACCGTCCGCAGTTAACAGGCTCTCGACGGCAACCGTAGTGGGAAGCAGTTCACCTGTTGCACGATCCATCGCGTCGTAGGTAACAGAAACGCCCATCAGGTTCATCACCACGGACAGCGCTACTGTGCCGATTGCAAAGTAGAAGAACATGATGATGGGGTGTGGCAATGCGTTGCCGCCACGTTCAACAATATCCAGGAAACGCTGAAGCGCACCTTTCTCTCCCGATGCCGGGATGGAACTTACTGCAGTGCTCATGAGGGAAATCCTACTGCTAGATATGACTGAGACAGCCAGAAAAAGAACTGGGGAGGTCAGGAACCGTTCAACGAGCACCCTCGACGGGTACTGCAGCCGGATCACACCATCTGAATTTTGTAATACAACCCAGAACAAAATGGGCACAGCTCAACCCGCCCCGGAAACCCCAGCTCCGGCCAAGGTCACATTCTGTCGTTGTTCAGGGATTAAGCGTTTTGATCCAGATCACTAGAAAGACAAGTCTTTGATGTTTTTTTATGCAGACTGCGCATTCTATATACGTTTTTATTGGAAATTTAACCAGGGATAGCCGTATCTCCTTACGAGTCTGACCGTCTATTCACAGTCAGACTCCCAGTACATGCTCCCAGTGAGATCAGGGACTAAATACAGCTTCGCTCAAACAACTTGAAGCGGAGTTGTCATCTGCTAAGGGCAACCCCTGTCGTGATCATTGCGATTACTTAGTGGCTGTAAGAAAACTGCATAAATTCTGACTTTCTAACCAACCGTTACACGTGGCAAGTTTTCTTAACCGTCAAGAATCGCCTCTGCGAGAGTGTTTGGCTTACTTTCTCAGGATTATTCCCCAAAATGCCACTT
>JBPCXN010000393.1:0-11833 GCA_051008495.1 Endozoicomonas sp.
GATATGCAGATACTGCCGACCCTGCACAGCAAGCGCCCATCGGCTGTTTTCTACCGGGGTCGGCTGGTGGCCGCCGATGGCTGGCTGCTGGGTGAAATGCCCGGTCATGAACATCCGGAAGAAAAGCTGAACACTTTCTATCTTGGTGACGTGACAGATGCCGATCTGCGACTGGCTGCACCTGTTGACTCCGGAGAGCACAAAGCCCGCGTCATCCTGTATCCCTCGGCAGAATCCAACCTGACCCGGTGCAGCATTGAATCTATACCTGTGCAGGGTGGCTTTGCCGATATCAGCCATGACGAATCCCTTTGTTTCGTCGCTGTTCTGAATCGCCACCAGCAACACGACAGCCGTTCTATAGGACTGGTGCGTAACACCGGCCTCCTGCGCGGCGCAGTTGCCAGCACGGTCAGCCACGACAGCCACAACCTCACTGTCGTGTTTCGTAACGTTGAAGACGCCCATAAAGCCATTGCTGCCGTCAGAAATAGCAACGGCGGTATTGCCTGTGCGGAAAACGGCCAAGTAAAGGCGAATCTTGCCCTGCCGGTTTTCGGCCTGATGTCTGACAAACCGGCCAAAGAACTGGACCGGGAGATAGAGGCAGTGAAAGCCGCCATGCGTGAGCTGGGAATGAACGACCGACGCAACCCGTTACTGCGCACCGCGACCATTTCTCTCGCCGTAGCGCCGGAATTGAGGATCACCGACCTGGGGCTGGTGGATGTGGATAAAGCCGAGTCTGTGCCGGTGTGGTTAGACTGACAGACAACTGCCTGATTTTAATGCCCTGGCTCTGCAGGGATGCAAAGCTGGAGGATATCTGTATTTCTACTTTGCCCCGGCTTCTATGAACATTCTTTCCATTCAGTCCCACGTGGCATTCGGGCACGCGGGTAATTCGTCTGCCGTTTTTCCCCTGCAGCGCCTGGGATGTAATGTCTGGCCGGTGAACACCGTGATGTTTTCCAACCACACCGGTTACGACAGCTGGCGCGGGCCGGTATTTTCGCCGGAGAATGTCCGGGACGTGGTGCAGGGCATAGCAGATCTGGGGGCTTTTGAACACTGTGATGCCGTGCTTTCCGGCTATATGGGTGATCCTGGGATGGCGGAAGTCATACTGGATGCTGTGGCCAGGGCACAAAAGTCGAACCCTGACACCATTTACTGCTGTGACCCGGTCATAGGCGACATAGGTCCGGGTGTTTATGTTCAGGGGGCAATTCCGGGTTTCTTCCGGGAAAAAGTCATTCAACACGCCAACATCATCACGCCCAATCATTTTGAGCTGGAGATCCTCACCGGCCGAAAAGTAAAAGATTTACCTCAGGCCATGGCAGCAGCCAGGCAACTGATGGCGCTGGGCCCGGAAATCGTGCTGGTTACCAGCCTGGTTCAGCAGGACTCGGAACCGGGCTATATAGAAATGCTGGCCGTCAGCCATCAGGAGAGCTGGCTGATCAAAACCCCTCTGCTGGATTTCCCCACGGTCATGAGCGGCTCAGGCGATGCCACATCGGCGATCTTCCTGGCCAGATACCTGCAAACCAGAGATCTTCGTGGGTCGCTGGAGCACGTCGCTTCCGCGATGTATGCCGTCTTCGATAACACCCACAAGCACCAGCGGCAGGAACTGATGCTGATCGAATCCCAGGAAAGCCTGGTTAATCCACCCAGGTACTTTACTGCCTACAATGCGACTGAAACCTGATGTCTCAACATTCAGGGTTGCTGTGCATGCCCAGTGCCTGGGTCAAATCACGGACTTCCTGTCCGGTTAACTCTCGATACTGATTGTCTGGCAGCGTCCCCAGTGAAAGATTCACCATGCGGATACGCTGCAGATCCACAACCCTGTAGCCCAAAGCCCTGCACATGTTGCGTATCTGCCGGTTCAGGCCCTGAGTCAGGGTGACCTGGAACAGGTCATCGGCCAGCGGTTCTATCTGGCAGGGTTTGGTGACAACATCACCATAAGCGACGCCCAGCGCCATATTCATGCAAAATTCGTCGTTTATCTTATGGTTGACCTGCACCCGGTAGGTTTTCTCATGAAAGTAATCGGGGTGAAGTATTCGCTGGCACAGCTCACCGTCACTGGTCAGCAGCATTAATCCGTGGGAGTCTTTGTCGAGCCTGCCTACCGGAAAAACCCTTCGTTTGGCCTCTACCTGGTGAACGATGCTGTCCGGATCATTTTCATCGCAGACACAGTCGATTCCCACCGGTTTGTTATAGATCAGGTAGATTTGTTCAGATGCGGCTTCAAGGCTCTGGCCTTCAACGAGAATACTGTCCGTTTCCGTAACCCTGTCGACGTGTTTTCCAGGCCTGCCATTGACCAGCACAGCGCCGGCTTCAATCAAACGACAGGCGGCCCTTCGGGAACAATACCCGGTCAGGGCAATAAAACGGGCAAGACGTATCATGTGGGTTCAGAGACTTCGAGTTATAAAACCGTATTTTACCCTGGTGCAACGGATAATTCGCACCACCCACCGGGATAAGATAAGCTGGGGAACCTCGACAGAATAACTACATACCAGGGGGCATGATGATCCAGCTTTATGGCATGGGGCCTTCACGATCATTCCGTTGTCTGTGGGCGCTGGAAGAAGCCGGTATTCCCTACGAATACATCTCCATAAGTCTGGGGCAGAGCAGCGGGGGTGGGTCTCAGACTCTGGAGTACAAGTCACTCAACTTCCAGGGCAAGGTGCCAACGCTGGTTGATGATGCTCTGGTTTTAACCGAGAGCGCTGCAATTCTGAACTATATTGCCGCCCTGGCTCCGGACAAAGCCCTTGTACCCGTCAATGATATAGCACTCCGCGCCAGATACGATGAAATCTGCTATTTTGTTCTCTCCGATCTAGAGCAGCCCCTGTGGACCAACGGCAAACACCGTTTCGTGTTGCCAGAGCCACAACGAGTGCCGGAAGTGTTAGCGACCGCAGAGTGGGAATTCAATAAATCCCTGCGTGCCCTGGATCATCATCTCAGCAACCGGCAGTATGCCGTGGGTGATCAATTCACCTGTGCCGATATACTCATAGCCCAGACCATCCGCTGGGCCGACCGGTTCAAATTTGAAGTGCCTGACCGGTTCCTGAGTTACCAGGAAGCACTGTTTGATCGTCCTGCCTGCCAGAGAGCCCAGGCGAAACTGGCATAATCGGTATTCAAGGTGACAATGAGCTATTCCCTGAACGGCAACCCACTTATACACAGAGACACCCCATTACATGACCAATGTCGCCATTTTTGTGGACGTCCAGAATATTTATTACACCACCCGTCAGGCTCATGGTTGTAACTTTGATTACAACACTTTCTGGGCGCGTGCCACGGCCGGCCGGAACGTCGTCAAAGCCATTGCCTATGCCATAGACCGGGGCGACGAAAAACAGAGGCAGTTCCAGAACATCCTCAAGGCCATTGGTTTTGAAGTGAAGCTGAAGCCCTTTATCCAGCGTAGCGACGGTTCTGCCAAAGGCGACTGGGATGTGGGCATCACTCTGGATGTGATGGAGTACGCCAGTGAAGCCGATGTAGTTGTGCTGGCTTCCGGCGATGGCGACTTTGATCTTCTGGTCAGAAGAGCCAGAGAACGGCACAATGTAGAAGTTGACGTTTATGGGGTGGATCAATTAACGGCGGCTTCACTGATCCATGAAGCCAGCAGGTTTATTCCTATTGAAGGTGAGTTTCTACTGAATAACCGCTACTAAATGCCTTTTCCGGATCAATCCATCTCAAGCACAAGCCAGGAGGCTGACCGAGAATAGCGTCTGGCCAGCCTCCTAAGTTCTTGGTCATTTGCTTTTTCATGTACCTTCCCTGCCCTTGTGGGGATGTGACTGGGGCTTAGAAAATATATGATTTCACCTGCTCATGTACTTAGACATCATGTTTTGACCGACAGGTTGATGAGGTGGTTTTTTAAAACCAAAATGTTATTACAAAAAAATAACTGGACAGGCCAAAGATAGAAATTTTAAAAACACCATCATCAGCCCTATCCAGAAGAACACTTAAAGTGAGACAGTCATAGCGCCAAAATAATACGCCATCTCGCCAATTGACATTTCAAACACACCATCAGTATTACCATCCAATGCGTTGCCATCACTATCACAAGGTTCATAGGCACCATTGGGGTCACGTATAGTGACCATTTGTGTCACAGAATCAAAACCAAGAATGCTGTAGCAATGATTACGCGGCATTTTTTTGTACTCCTGCGGTAGATCTACCTGGGATACAGCTTGAGAGGCATGAGAATTAATTTGAGAACCTAAAGCTTCGACGGTCGCAATTGACCCTTCTTGCTGCTCAAATTCGATCAATTTTTCTCTAAGTTCCGTTATACGGAATTCCTGCAAAAATAATCTTGATGCACTTCGATTTTTAAGCAGTTTTATAGCAACCCACGCGGATATCCCTTCAAGCGCATCATAATCACCATTAGATAGATTCCTATTGGCTCTTTTTATTGCTTTCTCTCTTTCGCCAGGTATAGAGGATCTATTCTTTGCGGCTGCCAACTCAATATAAGATGCCCAACGACCACTATATGGGGCATTGTGGGAAGCCTTTTGAAACATGAACAAACCCGGCTCTTCTGTCATTTCAATATACTTAGGCTTTAAGGCTCCTGGTAATACTACCTTTACACGGCCACTATTCAACGGTTGAATCATTCCATTAATAGCCTGCCGACCTTTTTCGGTTCTGGCATAGGAAGATATGGCAGAGATGAGACAACAGTCGCCAATTCTTCCCTGAAAGATACTGTAAGGGGTGATATTCTTAACTCCTGAAGGGAAAATCAAATTTCCTCGTGCCTGGGCGGCTCTAGTGATTGTTTCTCGAGTTAATGTAGTAGTGTTTAGAGGGATTAATAGTGGCACAAGAGTGGCTGCCATGTGTCTCAATTTCTCCAGTGCGACATAATCTGTTTTCTCAATAAATGCAATTCTGTCAAAGTTGGCAGAGAGGATGTGCAGAGCCCGTAATTGATGGTCTTCCAGTTGTTCATCATTTAGCATCTGCTCTATATCTGAACGGGTTAGATGCCCCTTCTCATTGATAGCAGGAGATAAATCAAAAAGCTCCACCATCGTTTGATACTCCGGGGCAATGATATCAGGATTTTTTATCACTGCCAGACTATCGTATTCGTCTGCGGTGCTTAAAGTAGCAGGGTTTGAAATAGCAGGGATTAAAAGTGGCACAGGTTCAGCTGCCATGAGTCTCAAATTCTCCAGTGAGACATAATCTGTTTCATCAATAAATGCAATTCTGTCAAAGTTGGCAGAGAGGGTGCGAAGAGCTTGTTGATGCCCCTTCAGTTGTTCATCATTCAGCATCTGCTCTATATCTGAACGGGTTATATGTCCCATTTCATTAATAACAGGAGATAAATCAAAAAGCTCCATCATCGCTTGATAATCCAGGACAAGATTTTTAGGATTTGTCACCCATGACAGATCTTCAAATTCTTCTCCGGCACTAAAGCTAAGTGGCATTAAGAGTGGCGTAAGAGATAATGCCATACTGTTAAAAGTGACCAGCGACACATAGTCTGTCTCATCAATAGACGCAATTCTTTCAAAGTTGGCAGAAAGGATTTGAACAGCCCATAAATCACGACCCTGCAGTCGCTCATCATTCAACATCTGCTTTATATCTGAACGGGCTACATACCCCTTTTCGGTGATACCAGGATATAAATCAAAAACCCCCTTAATCGTTTGATACCCCAGATCAAGATTTTCCGATTCTTTTATCCATGCCAGATTTTCGTATTCACCTGCGGTAGCTAATGAAGACAGGAATAAACAGAATAATAATACCTTTATTGTTGATCGCATAACTAAACCTCCGTGTTTAATTTTCATTTCCTTACAAGAGCTTCGACTGACGAAAATTCGAATAATTCAAATTTAAACCTGACATAAGAGTAAGTGATACTTACTACGGGTTGCTTATGGATGAAGAGAGCAGTCCATGGTCGCTACCATAAATAGACAGGAATCAAAACTAGTACCCCGTCCCGCTGCAAATGATAGGTTCAGTGGTTCGTAAAGCGGTCATATGCAAGGCAGACTTGTGCAGGCGTAGTCATTCTACGTCAATCAGGTCTAACGCTGTCAGATGGCCGCTTTACGAACCATCCTTCGGACTCAAGGCTGAGCGCTCGGGGCCGCCCAGGCATCTCTGCGTTCCAGCTGATTGAAAGACATAAAGTATTGCTGCACAGCTGCGCCTTGACCTGAGTGCTCTGCCTTGAGCTGAACCTATCATTTGCAGGCGGACGGGGTACTAGTGCTTTATTCGGGGATGATAACAGGTGACTTGCATTCTTTGCCTGCCTCTTCCCGCACCAGTTTGGGAACCATGTATCCTGGACATTGCTTCATAACCCCTGCCATCAACTTTAGAGCTTCTCTTTCTGAAACATCAAAATGAGCTGCACCCTGTACCCGGTCAAGCAAATGGAGGTAATAAGGCATAACATCGGCATGAAATAGTCGGTGGCTTAGTTTTGTGAGCGCATCTACAGAATCATTGACGCCTTTCAACAGTACCGCTTGATTAAGTAGTGTTACCCCGGCTTCCCGCAACCTTGAGAATGCTTCCGTGACAGTATCGTCAATTTCGTTGGCATGATTACAGTGAATCACCATAACCGGTTTCAGTCTGCTGTTACAGAACCAGTTAAGCAGTTCACTGTTCACTCTCTGTGGAATGACGACAGGCAGGCGGGTATGAATTCGCAAGGTTTCCAAATGAGGAATTTCAGACAGCCCTGCAACCAGCCTGGCCAGTCGGACGTCATTATTTGCCAGAGGGTCGCCGCCACTGAGGATGACTTCCCGGATACTGGTTTCTGAGCGGATATAATCCAGGGCTTTGGCCCAGTTGTCACCAGTCAGCCGGTTTTCTTCGTAAGGGAAGTGCCGGCGAAAACAGAAACGGCAATTAACTGCACAGACATTGCTGGAAACGAGCAGCAGCCGCCCCTGGTATTTATGGATAACACCGTCACAGGGGTTCTGGGTTTGTTCAGCCAGGGGGTCGAAACTGAAACCTGGGCTAATGACTGACTCTTCTCTGATGGGGAGCACCTGCCTCAGCAGCGGGTCGTCAGGATTGCCGTATTCCATGCGGCTGATGTAGGTTCTTGGAACCCGCGTGGCAAAGCTTTTGTCTGCCATCAGGGCTCCGGGTAAAAGGCTGGCCGGAAGGCCCAGCAGCTGAAGCAGCTCAGCAGGGCTGGAGACAGAGTCTGCCAGGATTTTTTTCCAGTCCATGGTGCTGTCCTGTGATGCGGTCTTTGTAATCATAAGGCTGTCGGTCTGCACACCGGGCGCGGAACGGGTTATCATAAAGGTTTTGCATTTGCTGGTAGCGTCTGATGGCTAGTTATAGTACCAACGAGTTTCGTTCAGGTCTCAAAGTAATGCTCGAAGGTGATCCCTGTGTCATCATCGAGAATGAGTTCGTAAAGCCGGGTAAGGGTCAGGCCTTTAGCCGGGTTAAATTCCGCAACCTGATGAGCAACCGGGTCTGGGAGCGAACCTTCAAGTCTGGCGAAAGAATCGAAGCGGCTGATGTCATGGAACTGGATATGGAATATCTTTACGCCGATGGCGAGTTCTGGCATTTCATGATGACCGACGGCTCTTTTGAACAGCACGCAGCCAGCCGTGAAGCAGTGGGTGACACCATTGACTGGCTGAAAGAGCAGGAAGTTTATTCTGTGACTCTGTACAACGGGGCACCACTGTCTGTATCAGCGCCCAACTTTGTGGAGCTGCAGGTCGTGGAAACCGATCCAGGCCTGAAAGGTGACACAGCCCAGGGCGGCTCCAAGCCGGCCAAACTGACTACCGGCGCCACAGTTAAAGTGCCGCTGTTTATCACTGAAGGTGAAGTCCTGAAGATTGATACACGCACTGGCGAGTATGTTGGTCGTGTGAAGTAATTCTCTCTGCTAAAGAAAATGGTGCTGAATTTTACAGCGCCATTTTTCGTTGGGCATTGTGTTATTGATTTGGAATCAGTTTCGGCTGAAGTGTCAGCTGAATGGGCTGAGAACTGTGTTCGCCAGAGACTATGGCAATGCCCCCTGAAAGATCATTGCCGACTAATTCAAAATTAATCAGGAGCCCATTGGGGTTTAATGCTCCCTTGCCATACGCATAGTTGAGGTTTGTAGCCATACACACGGGCTCTGCTCTTTTCTTGCACTCACCCTGCAGGGCAACAGCGTGGCCTCCACAATGGCCTGCCGGGCCGCCTTCTCTGTGCCCTCCATGACCACGTTTTCCATGAGGTGGTTTGCCATGTCTAGGGCCATGAAGGCGCATAGGTTTATTGATATAAGTGTATTCATGGTCATAATCACTTTCACGCAATGTTACCACGACCTGCTTGTTAAGCACTTTTCCATTAATCACCTGTCCATCAATTACCACAATCAGCTTGTGATTTTCTCCGTTATAGGTGAAATCATTAGAAATGTAGCGATTGGGTGGTATTGCACAGCGAGGGGGTGGTGGGCGATGACCTTCATGATGACCTCCATGACCACCACAGCGATGCTTTTTCTTATGACAGGCTTCGGCCGGCAGGGTAAATATCATCAGGAAGGCCAGGACGGCCACAGAGAAAAAACGGGACATGATAACTTCCTTGTTACAGCTTATGTCTCGTAAAGTATAGAGCCTGAAATTCAGACACCCGCACAGTTGAAGAGTAATTATTCGATGTCATGCAATGACTGGAAGCCTTCCGCCACACTGCTGACGCTCAGTGCCAGGGCAGAGCTATTGAAAGCCATACGACAGTATTTTGACAGCCAGTCGGTCACGGAGGTGGAGACGCCCATGCTGTCCGCTGGCGCTACGGTTGACCTGCATATCGACAGCTTTACAGTACAGTTCAACCCTGTTGGTGGAGGAGAGAGTAAGCCCTGCTACCTGCACACATCCCCCGAGTTTCCCATGAAAAGGCTGCTGGCTGCTGGCAGTGGCGATATCTTTTCTCTCGGAAAGGTTTTCAGAAATGGTGAGGCTGGCGGACGGCACAATCCGGAGTTCACCATGCTGGAATATTACCGGGTGGGGATGGATCAACAGCTGCTGATGAATGATCTGACGGGATTGCTGGAGTCTGTCGCCAGTTTCAGGGAAGTGGCGAGATTCAGCTACGGTGAACTGTTTGAACAATATCTCGGGGTGAATCCCCATGCAGCGACGGATAAGCAGCTTGGACAGTTGGTCAGACATAAAGTCGACGCCCAGTTAAGCGATCTTGAGCGTATGGACTGTCTTGACTTGCTGTTCTCCAAATTCATTGAGCCCAGCCTTGGTGTCGGCAGTGATGGAGAACTGCAGGGTGTCTATGTTTACGATTATCCAGCCTGTATGTCTGCACTGGCCCGTTTGCACCGGAACGGGCAGGGAGAAGAAGTGGCTGCCCGCTTTGAACTATTTGTTAATGGAGTGGAACTGGCGAACGGTTACCATGAGCTGCTTGATGGCAGTGAGCAGAGGGCACGCTTTGAAGCAGAACAGCAAAAACGCAGAGAAGCCGGACTGCCCGTTTATCCTTATGACCAGCGACTTGTATCAGCTCTCGAACATGGCATGCCTGACTGTGCCGGGGTGGCGATGGGCGTGGACAGACTGTTGATGCTGATGAGGGGTAGCCGCAACATTGCCGATGTTATCGCCTTTGATTTTCACCGTGCTTAAGCAGAATGGCGTTTTCCTGAAGCCTGAACCAGACTGTAGCGTTTTAGCCTGTTACAGGGAAAACAATGTCTGACTGGAAATGCTTGTTGCTTGGCCTGTATCTCTCGGTCCTCATGCTTCTGGCTATGCCTGCTCCAGGAAGGCAGGAGGACGAGCTGGTTCGGGGAAATGGTGGAGAACCTGAAACCCTTGATCCTCACCTGATGCAGGGGGCGCCTGAAGGATGGATTGCCTACGATCTTTTTGAAGGGCTGGTTACCTATGACAACAAAGGCCAGTTAATTCCGGGGCAGGCTCAGTCCTGGAAAGTTGAAGACAATGGCAGGAAGTGGGTTTTCCATCTCAGGAAGGACCTGAAGTGGTCTGACGGAACCCCTTTGACTGCCAACGATTTTGAGTACAGCTACCGGCGACTTGCAGATCCCAAAACAGCTGCTGCTTACTCGTGGTTTATGGAGGGAATGGAAATCTCCAATGCAACGGCGGTTATCAGGGGGCGGAAACCTGTTGAACAGCTGGGGGTAAAGGCGACATCCCCTGAACGTCTTGAATTCTATCTTGATAGCCCGGTCAGTTACTTTTCTGAGCTTCTGGCTTTTTACGGTTTTCTGCCTGTTCCCCGGCATGTTGTTGAAGCAAAAGGCAGCAAATGGACCCTGCCTGAAAACATTGTCAGTAATGGGGCATTTAAACTCCAGCAGTGGCGGGTGAATGAGAAAATCAGGGCAGTAAGAAATCCTCTGTACCGTGATCATTCATCAACAAGACTGGATACAGTGGTTTATATAACAGGCGGCGATGAGTTATCCCGATTCCGTTCCGGGGAAATTGATATCACTAACAACGTCAAGCTGGAGCACGAAAACTGGGTTTTGAAGAATCGTCCCGAGTGGTTACGAACAGAACGGTGGATGTCCACGGGGGTGATGTTTCTAAACCTGCGAAACCAACACCTCCAGCGCAAAGCTAATAGAATGGCTCTGGCACTGGATCGCGATGCCATTGCCAGAAGCAGAGCAGCGGGTACAGCAGAAGCAGCGTGGCAGGTTGTTCCTCCTCATTTTGATGGGTTCAGACCAGATATGGCCAAAGAGCTGACCGAGACTTTGGACAAGCGCACGGAAAGAGCCAGGGAGTTATTGCATGGCATGAGCGAGATTGGGATAACGTATTGCCTGAACTGCGGCAACGAAAGCAGAATTGCGATTGCTACTGCCCAGGAATGGCAGAAGCGGCTGAGGATAAAGGTCCACCTTCAAGGTTATGAGAGAAAGCACTTCCATTCTGTCCTGGCTGAAGGCCGCTATGACATTGCAGTGATACAGTGGATTGGTCCCTATCAGGACCCTGCCTCATTACTGAATATTCTACAGAGTGATTCGGCGAACAATCGCAGTTTTTATAAAAATCAGGGTTATGATGAGCTGCTGTTGAAAGCCAGAAGCATGGTTGGAAATGATCCTGAGAGAATGACTTTATATGGTAAAGCGGAAGAACTTCTGATGAAGGATGCGCCTGTCATCCCTGTAGTGCATCACAGAAATGTGCGGCTTGTCAGCGAGCGGGTTGAAGGCTATCTGGGACTGAATCCCATGGGGCGTCTGTATAGCAGATATTTATCGCTGAATTAGAGTGATAGGGGATTTCACCTAAAGTGTGGAATAGCACTGCAGAGCCTCTTGCCAATATAAATTGTCGCCCTATAATGCGCTTCCACTGATCGGGGCATCGCTCTCAACGAGCAATCGGCAGCCTGTTTCTCCCACCTAAACACGGTGGTTGACAACATCGGCTGACACGGTAGAATGCGCCGCCGCTGAGCAGGAAAAGCAACCGACAGGTTGTAAGCTTAGCGAGTTCGAAAGCGTCTCGTTCTCTGGAGAGTTCTTCGGAAAAACAAGCACTTGACAACAGAAAACGCCGCGGTAAGATAGCGGCCTCGCTGAACGGCACCGACGCCGATTCAGAGTTTGAATTAAGACGGTTCTTCATAAGCAAGAGCGCATCAAACAGGTTCTTTAACAAAATATCAGACAATTCGTGTGGGCGCTTGTGCGATT
>JBPCXN010000394.1:0-10666 GCA_051008495.1 Endozoicomonas sp.
TTACGCTTGCCTCCATCAGCAGAGACGGACAGCCCTTCCGCCTTTAACTTCAAAATGCCCTGCCGCTTTATGTTGATGGCGGCGTTAATGTCCCGATCATGGACAGCGCCGCAATCACACGCCCATGACCGGACATTAAGCGGCATTTCCTCTTGCTTTCGATTACAGCAGGAACAGGTTTTTGTCGAGGCAAACCACTGGTCAATTTTCACCAGATGTTTACCGGCCTGTTTCGCTTTGTAGTCGAGCTTGATGACGAGGGAATGCCAGCCTGCGTCGGCTATGGATCGGGCAAGGCAATGGTTCTTGAGCATGTTCTTGACCTTCAGCGTCTCCACAACCACCGCTTGGTTTTCGTCAACGAGTTGTCTGGACAGTTTGTGCTGGAAGTCATTACGGACAAAGGCGACGCGCTCATGCGCCTTTGCAACAAGTAGTCTGGCCTTGGCTCTGCCTTTGGAGCCTTTCTTACAACGTGACAGTGCTTTCTGTTTGCGCTTCAGGTTTAACTGGGCGTTTTTTATGAATCGGGGATTGCCGGTCTTCAAGCCATTGCTGGTGATGGCAATGTCGGTCAAACCAACATCTACACCCACTATCTTGCTGGCTTGCAGGTCGACAACGGGCTTACTTTCTGTCTGGTCATCTTCAGCAAGGATGGAGGCGTAATACTTGCCGCTGGTCGTTCTGGTCAAGGTAATGGACTTAACCTTTCCGGCTATCTCCCGGTGAACCCTGGCCCTGATGGGCTTGCACTTGGGCACCTTGATCCAGTTTTCACCGGCTGAAACCGACATGCAGTGATAACTGCTCTGTTTGCCATGCTTTGACTTGAATCGGGGAAACCGGGCTTGCAGCTTAGGGTTAAAGAAGTTCTGGAAAGCCTTGTCCAGATTGATAATGGACTGTTGCAGTGCAATCGAGTCAGTCTCTTTCAGCCATGAGTACTTGCGGCTTTTCTTGGCAGTCGCCAGCAATGGCTTCAGGTCTTTTTTTGGGGAGAGGTTCTGTTCCCGTACCTTGTAGTAATGAGTCTTGATAGACAATGCCTTGTTCCACACAAAGCGCACAGCACCGAACTGGCGATTGAGAAAATCAGCCTGTTTCGATGTTGGATAAATGCGTACTTTGGTGCCTTTCAACATAACTCTTTACAAGTGAGTGCTCATTACTACAATGCTTGAAATAATATGCTTATTATGGGTTATTTCAAGTGAGTGTACACGATAAGGATTTACTGCATGACTACCTTCGCAGACGGCATAGTGTTACGAAATTAGTGGTTCATCTGGTATTCACCACGAAGTACAGAAGAAAATTGTTTGATGGGTACATGATCCAGCAATTGAAGGAAGCATTTGAAAGCTCCTGCCAAAAACTGGAGTGCGATTTGCTTGAAGTGGACGGTGAACAGGATCATGTGCATCTACTCATTGCTTACCCCCCAAAGCTGGCGATCAGTGTCATGGTGAATAACTTGAAATCAGTATCGTCCAGACGGTTAAGAATGCTGAATACGCACCTTATGACGCAGAGCAAATCGGGAAGGTTGTGGTCACGATCTTATTTTGCCTGTAGCGCTGGAGGTGCAACTATTGAAACATTGAAAGAGTATGTGAACAGTCAGAGTACACCCGAATGATTGTACCAACTTGTAGGCGGAACGCTCTGCGCTTTCCCGTCTTATATCCCCGCCCGATTGGGCGAGGGTTTACGGCGATTTTGCTAAACTGCCACCCGGAATTCGGTCAGAGTGGCAATAAAGAGAGTGGCAATCAAGATAGCAGTGCCCCGACATGCACCTGGAATCAATCAGCCAGATCGGCCTGTGTCTGTGAAACCCGATCAGCAAGGCGACCGAGATTCACAATCGAGGCCAGGTGAGTGTAGATCCAGCCCAGTTCGCCACTTCGAAACAGTGACAACGCAGCCTTATCTTCCAGCTCCAGCAGCTTCGGCTCATCCACCACCAGCAGCCCTTGCAGGGCCAGCTGCTCTCCATCCGGGAGTTTTACCGAAGCATTCAGCGGCTTGAGCAGCTCCAGCTCCTGCAGTTTCTTCACAAAGCTTTCGGTTCTCTGGTGCTCCTGCTGAAACTCCCTGAGGAAGGTCAGGACACTGTCAAGGAATGGAGAGTTGTTTCCCTCGTCATCAAACAGGGGCTCCCCTTCCTTTTCCTGTAACGCACCACAGGCGGAATCAATACAGACCCTCAGGCCATCCTCAACTTCGGCCAGAGCAAAGGGATAACGGCGGACAAAGGCCGGAATATAGCGCCCCAGCCAGTCTCCCGAGGCATCAACAAACAGGTTTTCACTGTTTTTCAAACCCAGCAGAGCCACCGGGACAACCTTGTCTTCGCTTCCGGAAACAAACACCACCGGGAACTCCTTGCCAGCGTCTGAGAACTCGACTCCGGACAGGATCACGGAGTTGGTGTTGCGCGCAAAAGCATACTTGCGGCCTTCATTGATAAAGCGGGTCTTGCTGTGAACCCGCTTGTCCAGTTCCACTGGCTTCTCATAAAACATCAAACTGGCCATATCATCCTCTATTTATTGTTGAGCCTAGGAGCCTGTCGGACTTAAGACTATTTCGGCCTGAAATCCAGGAAGAGCGGCCGCAGCCATGAGCGTTCTAGACAGCTCCGTTGAATTTGCTTAAATAGGTCGACTATTCGCACAAATCCAACGAAAAATCTGACTCGCTCTACTGAATTTCATGCGCGAAGGCATAAGCCCGACAGGCTCCTATGAGAAATCAAGTCACTGAGTCTGGACGGCAAACTGCAATTTTTCAACCTGTCCCATGTGATCATGAAACAATTTCGTCTTATTTCTGACTTATCAGTGAAACCTTGCCGTAGTAAAAATTGACCGGTTCGCAGAGCATGGAATGAACTGGAGAAAACAAGAATGAAACGCTCTTTTAGCAAAGGCTTGCTGAAATTCAGCCCCGCCCTGCTGGCTATCAGTATCGGCAGTGCATTATTGGTTGGTTGTAATAGTAACAGTGATGAGTCACCCGAAACGAAGACCGGTCAGTTTATAGACGCAGCGGTCTCCGGTATCAGTTACAGGACTGAGACTCTGAGTGGTACCACCGGGCCAAATGGCGAATACGATTATGAGGAAGGTGAAACGGTCATCTTTTCCATTGGTGGCCTGGATTTCCCCCCGGTAACGGCCACCGGCGTCGTCACACCGCTGGACTGGTCAGAGACACGCAATGTCCACGACCCGATCGTTACCAACATAGCCAGGCTTCTTCAGTCACTCGATCAGGACAAAACGGATGAAGTGCTCACTATTGATGATGACAGCATCACAGCGATTGGCGACCTGGATCTGTCACAGGATGAGTGGTCAGACTCAGCTTCCTTTGGGCAGCTGCTGACCGTTGACGTAGATGACGCTATTGAACATCTTGAGGGTTCATTGAAAGCTATTGATGGCTATGAGGAGCCACCAACCCTGACCCTTATCGGTCGCTTCAACGAAGGCCAGCAGCTGGATGAATCCATGGCTGAAATCGTCGCCTTCCACAAAAACAGCAACAGCATTCTGGTCATTAACGCCAACAGCAAGACCGTTGATATTCTCAATGCTTCTAACCTGACCAGCAATGAGCTGAGTAGCCCACTGTCAGCTTCAAACCTGACCCGCCGCTCTCAGCTCAATGTTGCCAGTGACGTCGATGGAGAGGGCTTCACTTCAGGAGGCATTAACAGTGTAGCCATGCATGGCAACCTTATGGCTGTTGCCGTTGAAAACGACAACAAACAGGCTAATGGTGTCATTGCTTTCTACACACTGGATGACCAGGGCGAAGCCACTTTCAGTAAAACTGTCGCTGCAGGTGCTTTACCAGACAATGTACAGATAACCCCTGATGGCATGTGGGTTGTGGCCGCCAACGAAGGCGAGCCTTCCGGAGACTACTCCAGCGATCCTGACGGTTCGGTGACTGTCATCGCCATTACTGACGGTGTACCTGCTGATTCAGCCACACAGGTTACTTTCACTGACTTCAACGAAGGAGGAGACCGGGCTGGTGAACTGCCCGACAATGTCCGTATCTCCCACCCTGATGCTTCTGTAGCACAGGATCTGGAGCCTGAATATGTGACGTTCTCCGGGGACAGCAGCAAGGCTTATGTCTCCATGCAGGAAAACAACGCCATAGCTGTTATCGATCTGTCAGCAGATACCGTCACAGTTGAACGTATCTTTGGTCTTGGCTACAAGGACCACAGTGTGACTGGAAACGGGCTGGATGCCAGCAACAAGGATGACACTATCAACATCCGAACCTGGCCAAATCTGCGTGGTCTGTATATGCCTGACACCATCGCCGGCTTCAGCAAGGATGGTGTGAACTATGTGCTCACTGCCAATGAAGGGGATTCCAGAGAGTATACCTATGATGCGGATGAAGCTACCTGTGACACTGCCGGTCATGACTTCGATGATGAAGATGGCTGCTTCTCCTGGGTTGATGAAAAACGGGCCGGAAAACTTGATCTGAACCCTGAGGTTTTCACCGATGAGAACATTCAGGAAAACGAAAACCTTGGACGCCTGAAAGTTATTACGACCCAGGGCAAGACCGATGATGAATATGATGTGCTTTATTCCTTCGGTGCCCGCTCGTTCAGTATCTTCAATGCCGACAGTGGTGAGCTGGTGTTCGATTCCGGTGATGATTTCGAGCAGATTACTGCCAACATCCTTGGAGAAGACGGCTTTAACAGCACTGACGACGAGAATGATTTTGACGATCGCTCAGATGACAAGGGCCCTGAGCCTGAAGCCCTGGCTGTCGGCACTGTTGATGGCAAGGACTACGCATTCATAGGCTTGGAGCGTACCGGTGGCATCATGATGTATGAGATCACCAACCCGGCTGCTCCGAAGTTCGTTCAATATACGATCAACAGGGATTTTTCTATTGATATAGAGGACAACCTGGCTGATGCCGGTGACCTGGCCCCTGAAGGCATGAAGTTTGTGGCCGCAGAGGATAGCCCTACGGGTAACGCCCTCCTGATCGTTGGTAACGAGGTGTCTGGTACCACCACGGTCTATGAAGTTGCCAAGCTGGAAGAGGACGATCAGACAGATTCCTCAGGTGAGCAGAGTGGCTCTGAACAGTCCGAAGAGGGCAGCAGTACAGAAGTGGAGGCGGCTCCTGAGGTAGAAAACTCTCCGAATGAATCGGATCAAGTAGAAGCCAACCCCGAGGCTTCTTCTTAAATCGAATCACTGGACTTGATAATAACAGACTCTCGCTCCCATGCTCCTGCGTGGGAGCATGACTGCCTGTTTTTACAGACCTTCCTGATGGGGTTCCCTCGCTGGAGGGTCTGTCGCAAAAGGCTTTATGCGTAGGTTGGGTCGAGCGAATGCGAGCCCCAACATTGCCAGATTACGCCTGTTTACGAGTGATTGTTGGGGCTCATTTCATTCGGCCCAACCTACAAAAACTGTTTCGCGACGCCCTCCTAAACGACAGTTTCTGATACTGTTTCTGCAATGAAGTCTATCCTTGTCTGGCAACCGCTGCTCCTGATTCGAGCCATATCTCACTGCCGTCCACCCTATTCCCATGAACTGGTTAGCCATTGAAGCTCAGCGCCTTACACGACAGTTTGGCAATTTTACCGCTCTGGACCGCCTCGACCTTGCCGTGCCAGAGCACAGAATTCATGGCCTCGTGGGGCCAAATGGCTCGGGTAAATCCACCACCCTGGCTATATTCGCCGGTTTTCTTCAGCCCAGCAGCGGCTGGGCGACGGCACTGGGGCTGCGCATCCCTGAAGATTTCAGCGCCCTGAAACAGCATACCGGCTATATGTCCGGAAGCTGTCCTTTCCACGGTCACCTGACGGTGGAAGAGTGCCTGAAGTTCATGGCTCGAATCTACGGACTCCCTGTTAGAAAGCGACGAGCCAGACTCAGTCAGCTTCTGACAGAGTTTGATCTGCAGCAGGTTCGCAAACAGTCAGTAATAGATCTGTCGGGCAGCCACAGGCAGTGCCTGGCTCTTGCAGCAGCCACTATTCACTGGCCCGAACTGCTGTTCCTTGATGAACCCACCAGGGGAATGGCTCCGGAAAGCCGTGAATATTTCTGGGAAAAGCTGGACGCCCTGTGCCATCATCAGGGCACGACAATTCTCCTGGCGACTCACCAGCTGGAGGAAGCCGAACGATGCCATAGCCTGACACTGCTGGAATCCGGTGAAAAGCGCGCTGAGGGTACGCCAAAACAGCTGGTCGCCAATATAGACGTCAGAGTTATAGAGATCAGCGGCAACAGGCTCGACATTGTTAAAGAGCGAGCCCTGACTCTGCCTGAAGTCTACAGCGCCAGGATAAAGAACGACATTCTTCGTATATTAATCGACAGACAGATAACCGAGCCCCTCCTCTGGCTCAAACAGGAGCTTGCGGAGCTGCTGCCTGGGCGGCAAATCACTTCAGCAACGGCCGGATTAAAGGACGTTTTCATCCGATATGCCAATCTGCAACCAGCCCTGGACAGACAGTGCTCCTGAAGGACGTTCCTCATCTACAATTTTCCTGAATCGACTCAAGTTGCGCCATTGAGGCAGCGGCTTCCATTCTGAAAACAGCAACCCCGTGGCCCAACGTGAAAAGCCTGCAACGAATCATTGCCATTGTGCTCCAGGAATTCCTGCAACTTTACCGTGACCGGACCAACATCGGCCTGATTGTGTCGGTCCCCCTGGTATTAACACTGCTGTTCGGCTACGCCATTCGAACAGATGTCAGCCACCTGCCCATTTCTGTTGTTGATAGCAGTAACAGTCTCAGCAGCCAGGCCATAGTCGAGGCATTCTCTGAAACGCAGCTGGTCAGGGTAGTCCGCAGAGATTCCACACCAGAACAGGCTGTGCCGGCGCTGGTGCGTGGTGAAATTCGCGCGGCCCTGCTCATTCCGCTCGACCTGGAACAAAGAATGATGGATGGCAGTATCCCTGCCCAGTGGCTAATCGACGGCTCCGACACAAGGGTCAGCTCAGCCATCCTGAAGTTACAGCAGGTGCCCCCGGACATTCGCCCCGGCTCAGGTGAGGCCCTGTCGCTGTTCGAAACCACACTGTTCTATAACCCCGGGAGTTGTCCGGCCATCAGCATTCTACCGGGGCTGATCGTCACCATTTTGACCATGACCATGATCCTCTTCAGCTCAACCCTACTGACAAGGGATCTGGAACAGGGTCTTATGGCAGTGATGCTGGCAACCCCTGCGGCTCCCGCCGAGCTGTTGATTGGCAAAATGCTGCCACTGACTGTGACGGGGCTTTTGCAAATGCTCATTGTCCTTGCCATTGGTCATCTGGCTTTTGCTGTACCGGTGAATGGCAGCCTGACCCAAATCCTGTTCGCCACCCTGTTATTTCTTACAGCCACTCTGCCTTTGGGAGTGATCCTGTCGGCTCTGGTCGAGAATCAGCTGCAGGTAGCCCAGCTTGTTGCTCTTATCGTGCTGCCTTCCATCATGCTGTCCGGCTTCGCTTTCCCTTATGAAGCCATGCCCCTGCCAGCCCAGTGGTTTTCAGAGTTTCTACCGGCAACCCATTACAGGCGGTTACTGCTTGGTCTGGTGTCACGGGGCGCCGACCTGGGCCTGCTGATCAAAGACACTGTATGGCTGGTCATATTAACCCTGGGGGGATGGTGCCTTGCTGTAAGGTTAATCAGAAAGAATCTGCATATTCCGTGATAATGGCTGTCAGGAGAGTTCAAGTCGCCGGGAAATATTTCGATAACCTAGTGGAAGATCCCTCACTTTCAGGAAGCGCCATGGACGTCCCTCCCCCCGGTGGCCAGCGATCAAAATCGGTCAAAATCCCGAAAGGCGATGATAAAAGAGAAAAAGACAAAAAACCGGCCCAGGGCAGCTGGCAATCCAGATCGGCCAGTAGTGAAGATTCAGTCCCGAAACTGGAAGCGTCAGCAAGTATCTCACCGCCCCTGGGGTCGGAACCCAGCAAACACCGTCAGAGACGGATGAGCACGGCAGGCCATGCAACACCATCATCACAGGCTTCCTCCAGTGGCTCCTTTCGCCAGAGAACCCGTACTATTTCCGGGTCAGACCGGGCATCCTCTCTACTGGGTTCCATGCTGATCCTCTCCATTGAAGAGCTGAAGTCCTGGCGCGATAACCTGGGTTATAACGACCAGCAGTTGCAGCGCGCTCTTGAACAGGCCAACGACGATGATGAAGGCATAGAGGATGAAGGCTATGAAGGACCGATAGAATCTCTGGCAGTTCCTGTTGACGAAACCGTGCCCCAACCCTCCTTCCAAAGCCTGCCACTGTTAGTGCAACACACAAACCCACTGGACAAAGGCTCTTTTCTTACGAAATCACTGCAACAAAACCATGTTGGCAAGCTCCCGGACTATGAGATGGACTCCCTGGTGCAGGGGGCCTGTCGGCTGTTGTCCAGCCATGATCCGCAGGAGCTGGATGAATCGATCGTGGAGGCACTGCTTCTGTCGCTCCCGCTTGGTCATGTCAGCTGCCTTGAGCAAGTGCTGCCAAAGACTGCCCGTAAACTGCATAGTGCCGGTATCAACCGGCCAATAACCATGGAGCGGCTTAGCCGTCGGTTGTTGCCTGATGAATCGAAAACTGGCAGGAAGGTTCTGGATCTGGTTGCTCAATCTCTGGAAATGATTCATCGATCTCCTTACCAAAAGCTCAAAGGCGTTGAATACGAGCCCCTCATTCAGGAGGTTTTGAGCCTTATTAACGACTTGTCACAGGTTCTGCTGACAGTGGATGAACAATTTCCCAAGACACTGCTGTCCGACCTTAAACAAGACCTTCAGACCGTGAAGCAGGCTCTTGACCGGCACCGGCATATGCTCCAGGTGATGTCTGAGAATGACTACCGGTCAGTAAACAATTACTCGAAAAGCCTTGACAGACAGTTCGCCGCAGCCCTCCAGCTTCTGGACAAAGAAGCCCCAGGCAACCAGCAACTACAGGAAAAAATAGCGCAACTTCAGATGCAATGCGTCGCAGAGTCGGGCTGTCATGCCGATATGGTGGCCAGGCTCGACAGAGTGCAGAAAAAGATCAAGTCCGTGTTTAAAGAAGCTGGCCTGCAGAAAAAATACCAGGAGTACCTGGTCCGGGTAATTCAGAACGCTGAAGGCACCAAAGGCATACACAAACAACTGGTGATGAAATACGGCGGGTATTACCAGGACCTGGACGTCAATTTTACTCCCGCAGCCAGCCTTCGGGTTTCCCCTCCGGAGCCCGAAGAACTGGCCGATCCAATGGCTGAAGAAATAGATGCAGACCCATTCGAACACTCCTATGCCGGTATGTTCTGCCCTTCCATGGCAAGGGGCGAGACCCGGCATGCCGTCAACCTGATGACTGTAGAAGCCGTAATAGACGACAAGCCTCTCTACAGGGAGGTCCGGGTGGGCATTCCCTACGCCTTTGCCGCTGATGAAAGAGTGCGTGAGGAAGTCACGGATCTACGCTGGAATGAGATTCTTACAACAGCACTGCTCCAGAACTTCCCGGATCAACTTCAGGCGGCCATGGCCAACCTCAACCATGAACCCATCGACCTTCCGGTATTTTATGAATGCCTGCTCAGCCCGGATAGAGCCAGGGCCCGTCCCGGACTGGCGAAACTTCCGCTGATTGATCCGGAACTGGTCTGGTGCAGGGAAACCCGAAGGAAAGTGACGGAGCTGAATGGTGAGAAAACAGCGGGACAGACACCCACTCAAAAACTTGAAACAGAGCCCGGTAATGTCAAGACCCTGACCATCCATGACTCCGGGGGCATAGCATACAAAATAAGGGTTAAACCCAGAGTGCGCATGGCCATCAGCCCCTGCAACAATATGGCTTTCAACCCGCTGCTGGCCAGATCCGGCACCTGGGACTACGCCGACGAGACAACTCTCAGGGTACTGGCAGATTTCATGGGATCACTGAATCCCGGAGACGCCATTACCGGAGAAGCGGGAAAGCTCCTCAACAGTGGCAAATGCTCGCCCCTGAAGCATCAGAAACTGCGTGAGCTGGTTACACAGATCAGGGAGTCCTATCACGACAACCGGCACCATCAACTCACGCTTCAGCCTCTGCACCCCGGCAACCTGGTCAACAAACTGGCCCGTGAACTGGGCTACGCCAACGTTATAGGCTGCAAGAGTGCGAAGGATCGTACCGGTAACAAGAGCCAGAGTCTGATGAAGCTGGATATGGATTGTCTTATGGCCGAGAGGCGCTGGCTGGCTGCTGGAGGGAAAGGCCAGCTCATCCCCCTGGCTGCAACCCGGCTGACCCAGGAAGATCTTCTCAATTGCACCCAACTGGTTCTGAACAGCGGCCAGACCGAGAACCAGCAGAAAAACACGGCGATTCCCGGCTATAAAATGCAGGCTTACATGCTGGGACCGGCAAAGGCTATTTACCCTGACGTTTGCCGTTAGGAGCCTGACCGAGAATAGCGGTCGAGCGGAAAGCTCAGTAGATCGAGTCAGATTTTTCACTGGATTTGTGCGAATAGTTGACCTATTCAATCAAATTCAGTGAGACTCTCATCCGCTTTCTATCGAAAAGTGGCCGATCTTCCTGGGCTTTAGGCCGACTTG
>JBPCXN010000395.1:0-4311 GCA_051008495.1 Endozoicomonas sp.
CTGCAAGGGGCAAGCGAGGGCGCATGCAAATTTATGAAATATCCGGGCTAGAGGTGCTTGAAAGGAAGAGGCGCTCAGACATCCCTGTCACTACGGATGATCGATGGAAGTAGGTTAACTTTCCGCCAGCTGCCAGCTGGGGGGAAGCTTGATGTTCAGGCTACGCAACAGGTGTCCCATGCCATTGAGAACACGGTAGCGGGCATAAATGACTCTGTGGCTGGTATTTGTGTAGGCTCTCTGAGCCTGGAAATTTTCGTTTTCACTGTCTAGCAGGTCAAGAAGGGAGCGTTTACCAAGATCGAACTGTTTCTGGTAGGCCCTTACGGTCTGGGCGCTGGAATCCATGTGACGCTTCAGGTGAGGCTGCTCAGCTGACAGGTTTTCCAGGGAAGACCAGGCCAGCCTTACGGTTTCAGTAATCAGTCGCTGGGTGTCCTGCTGGTTGGCCCGGCTTTCTTCCACCCGGTAGGCTGCCTCCTGTCTTCTGGCACTGTCTGAGCCACCGTTGAAGAGGTTGTATCTCATGGTTAGCATGGCTTTGGTATCGTCGTGCTTACCTTTCTGACCATTTATATCCCTGTCCCAGTGCTGTGATAAAGAGAGATCCACTTTTGGCAGAAAGTGGCTGCGGGTCTGGTCATAACCGTATTCGGACGCCTTCAGGTCGTATTGACTGGCGCTGATGGCAGGATGCTCATGCAGGGCGACAGACAGCGCTTCCGCCAGTTCAGTGGGCAGCTCCTGGTCATCCACTGAGGGCATGATCAGGTCGTCAGGGCTCTGGTTGACCAGCCTGAGGTACAGTATCTGGGAGTCCTCCAGCTGGTTCCGGGCACTGATCAAGTTCGCCCTGGCGCGGGCCAGGCGCCCCTCGATCTGGTACAGGTCCGACTGGTTGGCAACACCCTGGCTGGAGCGTTGCTCTATCAGGTTGTAGATGCGCTCGTGCGAGGTCAGGTTGGCCTTTGCCAGGGTCAGCTGCTTGGAGTTTTCAAGAACCTTCAGGTAGACGTCGGTCACTTCCAGTGCCAGGCTTTCGGCTTTGCTGCGCAGTTGCTCTTTCCGGCCGGCGCTCTGTTGTTTGTTCTTGCGGTATTCGCTGGTGGTGGACAGACCGTCGTACAGGTTCTGACTCAGGATCAGGGAGTTTTCCTTCGGCTTGAAGTCTTCCTGCTCTTTTTCGGTGGCACGTGTGACAGGGCTGTTGACGCGCTCATGACCAATACCGGTTCTGAAATCCAGCGTTGGCAGGTAGCCGCCTCGAGCCACCCTTACTGTTTCGTTGCTGGCCTGGTAGCGGTTGAGGGAAGCCTGTGCCTGGGGGTTGCTGGCCAGGGTCTGATTTATCGCTTCCTCCAGTGTGGCAGCCTGAACGCTCAAACATTGTAAATGGACGGCAATCAGCAAAGCAGGAGCTGAAGCACGAAGTATTTTCATGGAGGCTTGTTCCTCTGAATCATCGACAAGTGGTTAGTCCAAAACCTGGGGGCGCCTCTCGGAGCCATCCTCATTTGTTAAAGGGTCAACTCGGAGCAACCTAGTTTGACCAGATTGAAACTAGCATAGTCTGTGAAATTTGCTGGAAATTGGTTTTAATAGAAAAAAAGTGGAGCAAACGTAAGTATTAATGACCTTGTCAAGAACCGGTTTTCATCCTTTTACTCTGGCGTCAGTGCAGCGGATTGCCCTGGCCTGGCTGCTGGTATTGTTTTCGACTTATCTGTCTGGTGATGGCCTGCCCCATATCCAGTCACAATTGACCCAGGGCGGCTTCTTCATCGGTCAGGTGGAGCCCGGCAGTTCGGTTGTTTTTAACGACAGAGAGGTTCGGGTGTCTTCGGAGGGGCGCTTTGTGATCGGTTTTGGTCGAGATGCCCGGTTAAAGCAGCAGTATTCCGTTACGTCGCCTTCTGCAAAGGTTTTGAAGCATTCACTGACTCTTGAAAAACGACAGTACAAGGTTCAGAGGATCAATGGCGTCGCCGGCAAATACGTCAAACCGGCAGAAGCTGTGCTGAAAAGAATACAGCTGGAAAATCTTGAGGTGCGTTCTGCCCGTCAGTTTGACACCAAGGCCCTGGATTTTTTCCGAGGTTTCAGTCGCCCAGCCAAAGGGCCGGTCAGTGGCGTTTATGGCAGTCAGCGTTATTTCAATGGTGAGCCGCGCAGGCCGCACTTTGGGCTGGATATTGCCGGCCCGGTAGGTACACAGGTTGTAGCGCCAGCCGATGGTATTGTCAGGCTGGCAGAGTCAGACCTGTACTTTTCCGGCGGAACTATCATTATTGACCACGGCTTTGGCCTTTCCACCAGTTACCTGCACCTCAGCAAGCTGGAAGTTGCCGAAGGCGACCGGGTGAGCAGGGGGGGGGTGATTGGCAGGATGGGCGCTACAGGGCGGGTGACCGGCCCCCATCTTGACTGGCGGCTGAACTGGTTTGACCAGCGTCTTGATCCAGCCCTGATGCTGGTAGAAGAGCTCTGACGGACAGGACATTATGATGAAAAGAAACTGGCAGCTCTACACACTGGCCCTGATGCTGTTTTGGTCAGTCACGGCATTTTCAGCCCAGGGCAATAAGGCAGGGCAGTCAGTTATTGACAGTGCTGTTCAGAGAGGGACTTTGAGGGTAGGCGTTTCTGCCTTTGTGCCCTGGGTCATGAAGGGGCGGAACGGTGAGCTGGTGGGGTATGAAATTGATGTTGCGCGCCGTCTTGGCAAAGATCTTGGCGTTGCCGTTGAATTTGTCAGTACCCCCTGGGATAAGATGATTCCCTCACTGCTGGCGAACCGGTTTGATGTTGTGATCAGTGGCATGACCTTGAACACAACACGAAACCTGAAAGTGAATTTCTCCATCCCGTATTCCCATTCAGGAGTACGCATAGTTGCCAACCGGAAACTGGCGAAAGGGTTTGAGGGGATTGAGTGGTTTAATCGAGAGGCCGTGACGCTGGCCATGATCAGGGGCTCATCGGTTATCGCCCTTGCAGAGAAACTGCTGCCCAGGTCTCGTGTGGCAGTATTTGATGATGAGTCGCGGGCCCTTCAGGAAGTGATACAGGGTAGAGCTCACGCCATGCTGGCCTCAACACCATTTCCGGAACACAGTGCCGCCCGTTACCCCGATGATCTTTTTGTGCCTGTTGAACGACGACTGCATAGAACCAGCGAGGCGTTCGCTGTCCGCAAAGGCGATGTTGATACCTTGAATGTCCTGAATAACTGGATACTGCAACGCCTGGAAGATGGCTGGCTGCAGGATCGCCATGATTACTGGTTCACTACCCTGGAGTGGAAAAAACAGGTCAGCCACTGACAACCTGCTCTACCCCAAATACAGTCTTTGGCGTGTATGATTGGGTGGGTCTCACTGTTTGTTCTCAACACAATAGTCATAAGCAGTCATGAGCGAAGAAACAGTTTTTCGTCACTCCCGGTGATGAAAAAATGTTCACGATAAAAAATGCTATCCGGAGAAGTTTATGTCCGCATTCAATAAACAGCAGATTCCGGCGGCAGAGTCTGCGCTGAAAGGTCGGGAAAGTGTCATGCCGGTGGCAGAGCAGCACTATGTTAACGGTCATCCGCTAAAAGAACCTTTTACCGAATACCTTGAAACAATCTACCTGGGGCTTGGGTGTTTCTGGGGAGCGGAAAGACTTTACTGGAATAAGGCCGGTGTCTGGACAACAGCTGTCGGTTACGCCGGAGGCTCTACTCTCAACCCGACCTATGAAGAGGTTTGCAGTGGCGGTACAGGGCACACGGAAATTGTCCTTGTCGTTTTTGATCCTGTGGCAGTGAGTCTGGAAGACATTCTCAAGCTGTTCTGGGAATCCCATGATCCCACCCAGGGAATGCGACAGGGCAATGATATCGGCACCCAGTACCGTTCAGCTATTTATGGCACCAGTGAGAAACAGCTGCTGGCGGCGGAAGCGTCAAGGGCCGAGTACCAGCAGGCTCTGTCCAGAGGAGGTCGTGGTGAGATCACTACTGAGATAAAAGCGGCGCCAGAGTTCTATTATGCTGAAGACTATCACCAGCAGTACCTGGCCAAGAACCCTGGAGGATACTGCGGTATCGGTGGAACGGGAATCTGCCTGCCGCCGAATTAGTACCCCGTCCCGCTGCAAATGATAGGTTCAGTGGTTAGTATAGCGGTCATATGCAAGGCAGACTTGTGCAGGCGTAGTCATTCTACGTCAATCAAGTCTAACGCTGTCAGATGGCCGCTTTACGAACCATCCTTCGGACTCAAGGCAGAGCACTCATCTCTGCGTTCCAGCTGATTGAAAGACATA
>JBPCXN010000396.1:0-18259 GCA_051008495.1 Endozoicomonas sp.
GCTACCGGTGCCAGCTGAAAGGTAAGTAAAAGCTGACTGGTAGGACAGGCTGCGAAATCGGTGAAAAATTTTTCAGAACTGCGCGTGTGATACGGTATCTATAAGGTTTGGTTCCATCGCCCCCCCCTGTCCAACTGCCCCCCTCCGTTGCTGTCCGGGGGGTCCCCATTGCCTTCTTTACCCTGATTTATGCCATTTCGGGCTGTTTTTTGGGCTTTGTGCTGTCTGAGAGGCGACGCTACGTGAAATCTGAGTCCGATTGCGGGGGATAGTGCTGCCAAATTCACACAGCTCACGGACTGGACAACAGGTGTTGTACGACACCCGGCAGGCACTGGATGCTTATGCAATTACGTGCATAAAAAACCATTTGAAATTACTACCGGTAAGTGCAGTTACCGGTAGTAATAGAGGTTTGCACCATTATGGTGCGACTTCTTATTCATTCTTTGTTTGTATATACAATCCATTGATGGCATACTACACCCATGCTTATTCAACGACGGAGGTAGTATGTCAGAGCAAAAGGATCTGGATCGGCAAGAACAACTGGCCAGAATTGAGAACATCAGAGTTGACACCGATCTGAAATCAGAGGAACTGCTTATTAAACAAAGAACGAACCGATTATTTTATTATGTGTCACTGGTTGGCCTGCTGGCAGGCATAGCAACTGCTCTGACAAAACTGATCAACCTTTTCAGGTAATATAAAGGAAGGGGAACGATCCCCTTCCCGCTCACGGTGAGGATTCTATGACTACCATGACCAACTATAACAATGAGCCTGATGCCATCAGGCGAGCCAAACAACGCCACCGCAAGGACTTCCTTGTTTATGGTACAGCCGGAGCCATCACTGGCCTGCTGATTTTCCTATTGTTTATCCTATGACCGATCCAAGAAATCGTGGAGCCCAACCAGGCAACAGCAATGCCGTCAAGGGAAAGCCTGCCACAACGAACCTGCTATGCCGTGTCAGCCCTGACGACAAGGCGATCTGGCAGGCCGCCGCCAAGGCTGAAGGCAGTAACCTAACGGAATGGGTTATCGCCACACTCAACCTGGCCGCCGACAACAGCCCGTCACTCTGACGGGCTTTCTTCGTCCAGTACCTCACCCTCAACCACATCGCCAGCAAAGCTCTGGCCGAAGACAAATTGCTCGGATCGGATGTAAAGGCTCTGGCCTGCATGATGACCGTCCATTTTGTTTAACTCGCTGATGGCCGACACACTGGTTTTTGAATCGACCATCTTTTCCATAGCTGGCTTATTCTCACTGACTTCCATCGGCATTTTTTGCATGCCATCCTGAGCAATATCCCATAAGGCCAATCGCTTTGTCTCTACTCTAATTTCGCTTGCTCTATCTAGTTCTATTAAACGCTCTTCCAATGCCATTGCGATCTTAGGCTTCTTTAGAAGTTGACATGCACAAACGTCCAAACTGTTTCTTGTCTTCTTCTCAGGGAATTTTGCAGCCACATAAGCCTTGCTCGCATGTCCTCCATTTTCCAAATACTCATTCACGAACTTCCGTTCCTGAACGGTGAGATCTTTATGGGAAGGCATAAAAAAGCTACTTAATATACTTGATCTGTATAGCGATTCGCTATATTATGAAATTGCCCTGATGACAGGGAAACAAAAAACCCCACCAGGCTGCAACCTGATGGGGCTTTTATAAAAACAAGTTTCTGTAGGAGGAAACTATGCCAACCAGACTAGCACAATGCCGCCTCTGCGATCCAATCCCGATGGAATTCAGATCCACGGTGAAAGCCATGCTGCTGAATCCCAAAACACCAGACTTTATGAAACTCGCCTTGGGCCAGTGGCTGGAAAAGTCCGTTAAAGCCTCCTGATAACATCAGGCGCCAGTGCATCTGGCGCCGCTTTCTCATCGAATTGGACGACAGATTATGAGCATTAAAAGAAAACTGGGTTGTGGCTCTTTGGGTAATGGGATTGTGGTTTGGGACAGCCTGAACCAGGAAGCCGGTGATTATCAACGAATTGCCCACATTAACCGCCATCGCCAAATCAACTGGTGCGTGGATCTTCAGGACCTGGCTCCGGAATACCAAAATCAGGTGAAATCCTGGGCTCATGGCCCTAACTTTGCCGCCAGCACCAGCCAGCCAGATATGAAGGTGTTTTCGGAATGAACACTTTACATAACCGTTTTTGTTAACTAACGACACCGGCCAGTTGGCCGGTGCTTTTATTCTTCCTTCATTTATATAGGAACTTCTATGGCTCCAACCGTTTCACTGCTCAACCTGTTTGATGGCGTTGATCTCTCAAATACCGACGCCATTCTGAACATTATTGAGTCGTTTGATTTTCCCAGCGGCCAGGCTCAGTCTGAAGCACTGCAACTATTGCGAGAGAAACTGGGGGCCACCCACGCAGTTATGGCTCAGCTGATGCAGCTGCATTTCGCCAACTGGATGAAACTGGCTAAAGGCACGGTGCGCATGAAACCCCTGCAGCTGCGTTTCCTGTTATTGCAGCTGCTGATCCGTAGGCACAACCCGGATTTGTTTTGGCGACTGATTGGCGGTGACCAGCTGGGGGAAGGGCGAAGCGCCCCGCGTTTCTAGGACTTCCGGCAGCCCGTCCGCCGGTTTGGTCGGGCTGCCGGTCATCCAGTTCACAGTACCACAGGCTTTCAACGGCTTACTTTGGGGGAGTGGCGTGGGGGAAAGCAAGCAGCTGATAGCCATGGACAATCATGCTATGTCAATGTGCGACCACTGACGATGACTTTCTTAAACGATTTATTTTTATATAACTTTTTTTATATTACTTTTCATATGCCTTTCTTCCACCAATAATGGCTCGGCCTTTGCCATGGCCTCTTCTCTCATCGCCTCCAACGCTTGCTTCACCCGTTTTTTCCGTTGCCCCAGCAGGAAACGGGTTTTGCCGGGCAACACGTATTTCTGCATGGGTCCATAACGGCGATCCCGGAACAGATTGCAGTTCCAGAAGGCGCTGGCACAGCACAGCTGCAGAAATTGTGGATGCACTTCGGCATAGATTTTGGCGGCTTTGAGAATACCCTCCTGCAGGGGATCCATATCCAGCAGCAAGGATTCAAGGTCACCAGGCTCGGTGTAGAAGCATTTCAGGATGCGGTAGTCACTGTCCGGCAGCTCACGCTCCAGCAGGGCTCGCACCTGGCTACCCTGGGCCGCCCACTCAGCCGGCAGCAAACGATTCTGGCCGCCACCCCGCACCCGATCATCCAGGGGGCTGCGGCTCATAACTTCGCCTGGCACATTAAAGGCCCGGTACAACCAGGTATTCAATTCACCGTACATGATTGCACCTTTGTGATGCCCGGCAAACAGCCTTCGTCGTCTTTCAGGAATTCAGCAAACAACACCAGATCCATACGCAGGCAACCGCGCACGTCTTCCACGGGCAGCTTCCGGCTGACCGGGATCAGGCATTGCCAGTTGCCACGGTCAGCACGGAAAGCCAGCACCGGATGGCGACCGCATTGCTGTGCCTGCTGGCAGGCCTGTAGCCACCATTGTCGAATGTCGCCAGGGCTGGCGCTGGCGTGGCGTTTGATTTCCAGGGCGAAATTCTCCAGTTGCTGCAATAGCCTGGCATTCTCCGGACACTGGTGTTTAACCACTTCGATGTCGCAGCCGCCTGACTGATATTGCGCCAGCCTTCGACGCAGGCTTCCAGTGGGCAGGTGGGTAAGGATTTCCAGAGCGTGAATAAATTCCCTTTCCCCTTTTGCCCCTTTATCGCGTGATGGTTTTCCCATCGGAAACTCCCGGTGCTTGGCGGTTCATGGGCAGTGTAGCTGTCATCCAGCCACCAGTAAGCCCTACTAGCAAACCTAGCAACTCACTAGCAAACCTTCTTAGCAAACCTTTAAATCGACCAAGGTCAACTGCCACGGGACTTCTGCAAACCTAGCAATCCTTTTTTTCTTTAAAGAAAAAGAAATAGAAAAGCGGTGACCAAGACATATAACCCTTGGGTATATGTAAGAAGAGATATAACGTTTAGATATATAGACAAGGGGGAGACAGGTTAATTTTCAGCCCCCCCAGGCAAGGTTTGCTAGGTTTGCACAAAGCCCGTCCCCCAAGGGCTTGGGAGATTTGAAGGTTTGCTAAGAAGGTTTGCTAGTGGGTTGCTAGGTTTGCTAGTCGTGGGTCAGTCATCGAACACATCTTTGGACTGATGGCCCAGTAGAGCGGAGAAGCGGGTTTTGATGTCATCAACACAGGGCAGCTCATACCACCAAGATTCCTTGGGGTCTTTTCGATAGCTGCGGATGTTCATGGTTTTCATCAATAAGCCCACTTGGGTGCCTGCGGATCTCAATGTCAGCAGCTGGCGGGTATTGAGCCGGAACCATTCCAGGAAGTTCTGGGCAAGGTCCTGGCGGGAGATTCGTTGGGGGAATGGCTCGGTCTGGGCCAGCCATTCGTAACACCACTGTTTGACCGGGGACATGGATTCCAGTTTGTCCCGCACCAGGCTCAGGGTGACGGGTGCCTGGTGGCGACTGAACGGCTTCAGGTCGACGTCGTTCAGCAGATAGTGTAGCAGGTGCTGGGCGCCTTTCTGCTCGATCCATCGGTACAGCGCCTGGAAGTATCTGGCATCCTGGGCGACACCGGGCTCCGGCTCCAGCATCAGGTAGCGCCGTTCGCGCAAACCGGCATGCAGCACCTGCCCGTCACCGTTGTTGGCGAAAATAAAGCGCGAGAAATTGGCCATCAACTCGGCATTAAAATATTTCAGCTCCATGCCCACCACGGTTTCCGACACCAATGCCCGGATTTTCTCGGCGACCTTTGGGTCGGCCAGGTTGGTTTCGTCGGCGAACACCAGCAGGCGGTTGCTGAGACTGCCATTGAACCGACCGGTCAGCATGTCGCTGCCATTGAGGTACATATAATGCTGGCCGAAGATGGCCTTCAGGGGTTGTACCATGGCGCCCTTGCCGGTGCCCTCGATGGACTGCATGAGAATGGCCACAGACGGCTTGACTGCAGGTTGCTGCACCAGGTGCGCCAGCCACTGGATAAGATAGTGGTAGAGCGTTCGGTTATTGCGGCAGATGATCCGTTGCAGGTGTTGCAGGTAGGGCTGGCAGTCACCGGCCTGGGGTTCGACGGCGAAGCCCTGCCACAGGTTATAGACGTCGCTGGGGCAGCGTCGGGTGTTGGGCTGAAACACGACGCCGCCGGGCCGGTAGTTTTTTTCCGACCATTTCAGCCAGGCATGACCGGCGTTCATGTTGGCCAGTTTCGGTTCATGCAGGAAGTAATAATGAAAGTCCTTGATCGACTCAAAGCTGTGCGTCAAACCTTCATAGGCGGTGTTGTAACGTTGACGGATGATGCAGTGCTTGCCGCCCAGGTGGCTGTGGGTGCAGTTCCGGTTGATGGCCTGCAGCCGTTCCAGGTCAGGGTCTGACAGGACAGTGTTGCCGATCAGGCGCTCCGGTGGCGGTGGTGGCCTGCGGGCGATGTCAATGGGCACGACATTGTCTGCGGCTGGCGGATCATCGGGGGGCTGGCTGGGCATGGGGGTATCCCTGAGTGCAAAGTGGCTGGCGACCGGGAACCCCTGCCCCTGGGCCAGGTGGAACAGGGTGGCAAGAGTGAGTCCCTTGCCCTGGCGAAAGCTCTTCCAGGCGGTCTTCAAGTCACTTTCCTTTTGGAACGACTTGCCGGGCCGGGACCATTGCAGCCACAGCTCAAAACCTTCCGGCCCAGGGTCCCAGTCATGCAGAGCCATGCCGATCTGTTTCCACTGGTCGTGGCCGCAATCCGGTGACAGGTAGGCCAGGGCATCCAGCACTTTCTGTCGGTCATTGTCGTGAGAGCGATTCGCTGGGATCCAGGGAGAGTGATCGGGTTTCGGCGCTGCCGGCTGCTGTCCTGGGTATCTCTGGTGCAGCCAGCCCAGCACCATGGGCAGTGGGGTGATGGCCTGGGCGGGACCCGACTCGCGGGCGATGTTACCGGTGTAGGTGGCCAGGTGACCGTTGCCGAGCAATTCAAACTTGGGGCAGCCCTTGCCGCGCTGGTCGGTGGCGTAATAGACGGCTTTGCTGTGCTGAAATTTTCCCGAACAGGGCAGACGAAAGCCACGTCCTGAACTACTGTATTCCAGGTAACCCAGTGTCTGGTGCTGCGTCAGTTGCTGCAGCAGCGCCAGGCACCAGGGTTGCAGCTCACCGGTGTCCGGATCGCGGGCGCTGTCGATGTCCAGGCTGGTGAACGGTTCCTGGTCATGGTGGTAATAAATCGGGAATTGATGCAGGTCGTTCTGTATCAGTTGCCGGACATCCTGGAAGGTCATCAGGTGTGGTTTCTTGTCCCCGCAGATTCGATGGTCGGATGCGGGTTTTACGGGAATTTTGTCGGCGTTGGCGACCAGCCAGCTGGCGCTTGCCTGCAGGTCTTGCGGGAGTTGATTAACGGTCACAGGTCGGTCTCTTTGCAGCGACTGGGTGGCGCAGATGATGGCAGACTGACAACACCTGGTAGTAATGGTCAATCAGTCTAGCCATCATTTTTTTGTCTGTGGGTTTTCCGGGTGGGGTGTATGGATCGGGACGCAGAGCACTGGCGTTTACGGGCCAGGCAGCAACTGAAGGATGCCGGGGTGGGCTACCGCGCTCTGGCTCAGCGCATGGGCATGGATTACTCGACCATTCAGCGACAGCTGTCCGGCAGTAGCTCGGCGCAGGGCGAGTCGCTGTATTTTGTCCGGCGGTTGTGCAGCGCCATGAACTGGTCACTGCCCAGGCTGCTGTTTGGTGACCCGGATCCGGGCCTGCTGCAGCCGGGTGCCGAATCGCTGTTGCTGGCGCCGTTGCTGGATGACGCTGGGGTGGCGTTGTGGTTGCAGGCCAGCGCCAAGGATCCGCCGCTGGCGCATATTCTCGGCTGGTTTGCGACGCCCTCGACACTGACGGTTTGCGGCGCCCGGTTATTTGTCTGGCAGCTGTCTTCTATGGAGTTTACCGCCATGGGTTTGCCGCCGGGCAGCTGTGTTTATGTGGATCCGGACCGGCAGTTGCTGCGGCTGGACCCGGATGACCCGGAACGTTGGTGTCTGGCCGACGACGCAATCCGCCAGGACTGGCAGCGGTTGTTGCTGTGCCGGTTGCACAGCACCGGCGGGCTGTTGATGAAGAAGCTGGACTGTATTGGTAACGAGATCTGGCTGCTGCCCGGCGATCATTTCCTGGAGCCGCACAAGTTGGAGGACGTGGACGTGATCGGTGCCGTGGTGGCCAGCCTGCGGGACCTGACCTTGGGTTAATGGTCACAGAGGTGATGATGATGAAAGTGAAAGACAGGGAGTTAAAAGAGATGGTCGATGTTTCCCAGGAAGCTTGCCCGTCTTTTCAGTGCTACTGGCCCCGGCCTGATCCCGGCAGCTTCACGCCGGGACAGGGTTACAGGAAGGGCTCTGTCGACCGTGGCTGGATTTGTGGCTACCGGGAAATACACGGTTGCCCTGACTGCCCAAAGAAAAAGACCCGCCGCAATGAACACTGACGGCCAGCCTTCTGTTGGCAAAGACGTTTTGACGTTACTGGTTCAGTGCAACCGGTTAGCACCGGCACTGACACCGATTCAGATAGCCATTATGTTGGTCTTGTTCAACGCACAGACAGCGATGACCCGTGAAGACATTGCAGTAAAGTTGCACACGACGAAAAACCAGGTGAAAGGGAATTGCCGGTACATGTTGGCTAAAAATGGCCAGGATGTCGTCTCTCTGGATGACGATGATCAGCTATCCCTAACGAAGTTAGGCGAACGTTATTGTCGGCAACTGATCACCAATACAAAGCATTTTTTGGAAGATGGTTAAGGAATCCGTATAACCCTGGTTATTAGTTATATTTCGTTTACTCGAAAGGAGAAGTTAAATGAGTAGAAAAAGTACAATGGTTGAACTGGTTGTTGAGTTGAAGAAATTGCCACGCTCACCAGAAATCGACTTTATGATCAAAGAAGCATTAGCTGGAGAGTATCACGACTACAAAAACCAGAAATATGATTGCGGGAAAATGGAGTCGTCACAGCGACTGAGAAAACTGGGATACCCTGAGCTTGCACAACGGATAGAACAAGGCGAGTACGACGAAGAAGCTGATGCTGATGATGTGAAAATGATGAGCGATGAATTGGGAACCGGAGCGAAAGCCGAAGCCATGAAAAAAATACTAGGGTTGAGTTAGAAATATAATCCCGTTTTCACCTGCGCCGTAGGCGTCGGCTGGATGATCCTGTTAGGTGCATAAGACGGAGCCGGATTATGAAAAAATTTGATTACAACGAAAACCCCTATCAGCGGGACAGAAATAAAAAACTCCCAACACCGATTGCAGAACTATTAAAAATATTCAAAGAAATTGGCGAGCTAATCAAGAAGAATGCCAGCGAGGATACAGGGTTCAAAGGCGGATTAAAAACCACGTCGTATGCGTTTGAATCGGGTAAATACGAATGGAAGTATTGGCATGGTGATGATGAATCTGGCCGTACATTGATTGTTGACGGAAAATGGATAGCCAACCACTATGACTGCTATGGAAACGGGGAGTTTGAATTTATAGATGAAAATCTCATAAGAATGATCCACGCAGAACTGACTCAATTAGGAGCCAGATGATCCTTGTTATACGTCATCTGGTACGGAGTTTAGGGCATGAATACTGAAGAAAAATTCTACAAAATACCTATAGAAGAAATTGCGGCTGTACCAGAGCAAACAGGCACGTATCAGTTACTTCAATCGTATTATTGGCTGGTAGACAAAGACGGTTGTGTTTTCATCAACAAACGATCAAAGAACTTTATGTGCAATCGAGATAAACGGGTTGCTGATGTATTTATGGAGAAGAAGATTGTACCCGAAGCTACTCACGTACAGCACATACATCAAGCGTGGTTAAAGCACGAGTTATTTGACGATTAATTTAGGTGTAGAGAATATGTTTGTAAACGCACAGCAAAAAGCCATTGAATACCCTGAAACATTTGAAGTCCCAACACCTGAAGAACTGGCTGAAGTTGGCAAAGGTTCTTTTGTGAAAGTGTGTGCCAAACCAGAGCGATTCTGGGTGCTGGTCGAGCGAGTGATTGACGGCAAGGTGCAGGGAGTAATCAATAACGACTTGGTTTTCACTGATCGTCACGGACTGGTGTGTGACCAGCGAATTAATTTTGAGCTGGATAACATCTACCGGATTTACGACGGCGATGAGAAAGAAATATGATTTTTGTATTTGGAAGCAATCTCGCAGGCCGTCACGGGCAAGGAGCTGCACTCTATGCACGAAATAATTGCGGTGCTGAGTACGGTGTAGGTATTGGCAGAACAGGCAATGCGTTTGCTATACCCACCAAAGACGAGCGCATACGGACATTACCGCTGGACAGTATTCGCGTCTACGTTAATGGATTTATCGCTTATGCAAAAGCAAACCCTGATCTTGAATTTCAGGTGACTAAAATTGGCTGTGGGTTAGCAGGCTATCAGGAGTCTGATATTGCGCCGATGTTCAAAGACTCACCTGAAAACTGTCATTTGCCTGATGGCTGGCGATCCGTATAACCCCGTTTTCAACCGCCGCCGAAGGCGGTCGGGGGAGCTTGCGACCGAATTGGAAAACATTGTTAGGTGCATGGCACGGACTGAAAAGGAAGAGGCTTACATGACGAAATGGATTTTATTACTTGCACTTGTAACTACTACGGTCAGTAGTAGTGAACTCGAAGACAAGGAGTGTGAAGCTGTAGCCATAGCTGCTTACATGAAAGCGAAGAAAGATAATCCTGGCATGGACTCGCAATTTTATGCAGCTATCGGAAGTCACGCTTATGATCAGTGCATTGCAGAGAAACAGAAGAAGACAGAGGCTAAAGGTAGCACCTAACCCTTCAATCAGTGGCAGCCAAAGGCTGTCCATTGGATTGATTTGTTATCTGCGATCCACCATAGTACATGCTTTGTATGTATAGAGTATGACGAAATGCCTAAACCCAATCTTACCAAAGTCACAATGAACCTAACTGATACAGACATTAAGAATGCTGAGTTTCTTTTGAGCAAGTTGAATGAAAGAAATCAGGCGAGTGTTGTTAGCAAGTCACTATCACTGACAAAAGACTTGGTAGAAATCATTGAAGGTTCAAGCAAGTTACTCATTGAGACTGATGGTGTGATTAAAGAACTTAAAATTATTGGGCTGGTAGCAAGCAGATAACCCTTATTAGTCTTACCGGTACAGATAACATGAATACCCCGTAGTTTTCTGTACTGGTAAACCTAATACTCAGATTCTTAGATAAATCTGTACCCGCCCAGATTTTCTCATTAACAACCGTCCCAAAAGCCTTACGCTATAGTGAGAGTGCCGCCGGAAACCATCACCCAAGAGGTGCATTGTGTCCGGATCACTGCCTGCGTCTTCTGCGCAACCCCCTTCCCTTCAAAATACACCGTCTTCGTCCCGTGGCTTCCTGACACCCGGCAGTTTTGCTGAGGCGCAACAGATCGCCCGCTGGCTGGCTGGCCTGGGCAACATGGTGCCGAAAGATTACCAGGGCAAGCCGGACGCCATCATTGTCGCCTTGCAGCTGGGTTCTGAGGTCGGCCTGAGTCCAATGCAGTCGCTGCAGAACATTGCCGTGATCGGCAACCGGCCATCCATCTGGGGCGATTCGATGCTGGCGCTGGTGCAGAGTTCCGGGCTGCTGCAGGACATCCGTGAGACCTGGGACAACGCCAGCCAGACGGCCACCTGCCAGGTAAAGCGGGGTGGCCAGAGTGAACACATCAGCCGTTACAGCCTGGAGAAAGCCCGGCGCTCCGGCCTGCTGGCGAAGAAGTCCTTTGCCTGGCGCGACCATCCCGAGCGCATGTGTCAGATGCGAGCCCGTTCCTTTGCCCTGCGTGACGTGTTCCCGGATGTGCTGATGGGCCTGGGCCGGTTGCCGCTGGCGGACGAACAGCAGGTGAAGGACATCACGCCGGCGGCGCAGGTGCTCAGTGACGTGCCTGCGGGCGATGCCAAAGAGGGGCATCCCGAGCCCAGCGAACCGGAGCCTGCCCTGGAAAACAACCCGGCGGCGCAGCTGGCGCTGGAGGCGATCCGGGTACGGCTGGCCAGGGCGAGAAGCCGGGACACCCTGCTGGCGCTCAAGGCGGAGATCCAGCAGTTGCCGAATCCGTATTTCCTGCAAGGGCTGCAGACTTACAATGAACGTCTGGCGACGCTCAAGCAGGCAAAGGAACGTACCAGGGAAACCCTGGAGAAACACAACATGCCAGCAACGGCGCAGGGCGAGACGTTTGATGCCGACACCGGTGAGATCCTGACGGATGAGCCGGATGAATCCAGCCCCGAATCCTGATACACTGCCTAGGTCATTGTTTTGCATCAATGACAGATAACGTAAAAGCGCCCTCATCTGGTTTCAATGGGGGCGCTTTTTTTATGGCTTGGTTACGCCAGGTGGCGTTTCAGTTTGGATTTTGCTCCCAGGTCGGGCACCGACACCGACACCGGCACCGATACCACTCCCGGCGCGACCGGTGGTGCCGTCTCGGCTGGCAGGCTCGACTCCCAGTTGGTCCGCTGCAACAGCTCAATGAGCCGTTGCGCTTTCTGTTTCTGGCTCATGCCTCGGGTGTGGCCATCGCGCTCCATGGCCAGCCAGGATTCCAGGATACCGTGTCCCAGCTCGCTGACCAGGAAGCCCGTTTGCAGCCATTGCCGCATGTACTGCATGGGCCGGCCATGGCCTTCCAGCTCAGACTGTTGCATCCGCTGGGCCAGCCGTTCGGCGGCGCTGCCCGGAGGGGTGTCCAGGGTGACCATCTTTTTCAGCTTGCTTGCACTCATAGTGTTCTCATGCAGGTTCAGCCTGCTCCAGTAATTCGGATTTGATCAGGCCCATGGCAACGGCCATGTCGGGGTTCTCGGGGATTTCAGTGGCCTCAAGGTTGCCGTAGTCACTGGCCAGCTCTTTGCCCATCAACGCCGCACCGCCGCCGACATAGACGATGTGATCCAGCGCCCAAGGGTCGTTGGCAAATTCTTTCATCTTGCTCAGGATCATGTCCCGGACTGGCAACGATGCCTGGTTGATCAATGCCGAGACATCGGTGTTACGGTATTGCCCGGTGCGCAGCAGGGTGTCCATATGGATCTGGGGCACACTGTTGATCTTGCCCTGCTGGATGATCAGGTTGCGCAGCCGCTCAGTGACATCGAATACCCCCAGATCCATGCTGAAGGTTTTTTTCGGGTTGCCCTCGCCATCGATCAGGGTGATGTCGATGGTGGTGCCACCGAGGTCGACTATCAGCACGGCATTGGCGGCCAGCCGGTCGCCCTTGATGCTGTTCTTTTCATCAATCAGCAGGTGGTACCAGGCCGGAATGGATTCCGGGCTGACCCGGCACTGACTGATGGTGGCCAGTTCAGCGCCGCCCATGTTGTCGATCTCGCCCATCAGGTTTTTCTTTTTCTCGCTGATCAGCTTTTCATTCAAGCGGTTGCCGGTGAAGAACTGGGTGACCGGCAGGGTGCAGTAGACCTGTACGGTTTGGCCACCAAAGCCGGCCTGGCGCAGGGCTTCATGCACCAGAGCCCGGTTGTTGAGGCTGACCTGGTAGTCGGCGCTTTTGGTGGAATCCGGGTATTGCATTTTCGGGTTCAGGTACAGTTCCCGGCCACCGATCCGGTAGCTGCTGGGGTGGAAGTTGCCGAGCCCGTCCACACCGTCCATTTCGTTGCGGCTGACCATGCTCAGTATCTTGTGTTGCCGGATGCATTGCTTGTCAGCGTCGTACCAGCAGACCTTAATCTGGGCGCTGCCTTCATCGACTACAACCGGAGTGACTTGTGTCATTGTTAGATCCTTAAAATAATAAAGTTTGCATAAACCAGATAACGTAATGAGTTCTTGTATTGCTATAACAGAGCTATAGAAGTGCTATAGCAATAACTATAGTAGATACTATATGGGTACTATCAGGCATACAATAGAAACATACTTAGATACTAAAATATTATTTCAAGACTATAATCAAACCCAAGAAAGGCATCCTTGATTATTCGGAAGTATCGGGCGTTTTGGCGATCAGCGCTTCCAGCTGATCCAGGCGCTGGAGCAGAGCCTGGATGTCGTCCTGGCTGGCTGGACGCTGCAGGTCGAACTGTTCGCAGCGGTAGAGGATCTCACTGTTAAGGCTGCGGTGGTTCTTTCGGGCCGCCTGGTTCAAGCGGTCACGCAGCGGTTGTGGAATCCGCAGGATGAAAGTTGGCCAGTCGCGGCTCATTGGGCACCGAGATAAATGTGAACTAGGGTGCATTATCCGGTGATTCAGGAGGTTTCTGTGATATTGAAGTAATATCACAGTCAGGACAGGGTTGGTCGACTCGACGGTTCTGCCGGCTGCTGCAGGTGATGATTCAGATAACGCAGGCTCTTGAGCATATGTTGCACCAGGGGCTCAAGTGCGGCCTGGGTAAAAGTGGGAACGGCATGCTGTCGGCAGCTATCTGCCAGCTGCAGGGCTTCGCCGAGTTCGTCACGGCACTGTTTCAGGTTGTGGTTCATGATACCACCGAGAAAGGAATAACGAGCACTGGCTAGGCTGGCACAGATATCAGAGGGGCGCACGGGATAATTTTTGGATGGACGACAGTGAACAACAACAAAAAATCCAGTGCCTGCAGGGGGCGTTGCTGAAACTGGCCATTTTGCGCCGGGGATTTACCCAGAAATCATTCTCAAAGGCGTTGCCCTGCGCCGAGTCTACCGCATCCAAGTGGTGTCTGGGGACCAACCCTATTGAACGGCGCAAGATGTTTAAAATCCGGGAAATCCTGTGCCTGCCGGAAAGCTATTTCGAGGATCCCGAGGCGACCGTTGACCGGCTTCTGGCAGGCGATGGATATTTTGGTAAAACGACAACTGACGTTGACGATACGGTCACGGTCATCTTTCCAAACAAACGCTCTGTGTCGTTTCATTTACCACAGAACAAGATTAAGGACCTTGGCAGTCTGGTGTTTGCTCTTTTGTCAGATCCGGACGACGATGACAGATAGCCTTCAATTGCCGTCTGCTGGCGAACCGGCAGCCATCACTAATCTGGTTGGCCAGACGCAGGGCAATTTCCTGGCAAAAGCTGGGACGGTCATTGATTGGTGGGTTGAAGGTTACGTCAAGGTCGAGTGCAAGATCGAAAGGATCTACGTCGGTGAGCGTGATAATCACCTGAGCCATTGGTCAGCGTCCTGTCGTTTAGGGCTGACATTCTGGCACAGGTGACACCACTTCTGTAGGAAACTATCGTTCAGTTTTTTTCGGGGTTTTCTGGGGTGCCTTCAGCTTCTTCTGAGCTTCGGCCAGACTCCTTTCACTCTCCGTCAGCTGTCGTTGACTGTTTTCCAGTTGCCCGGTGATGTCCATAAGGCTCTGCTCCAGCTCGGCCTTATCGTTGGCCAGATCTTTGCTCTCTTGCTCCAGCTCGGCCTTATCGCTAGCCAGATCTTTGTTCTCTTGCTCCAGTCCGGTGCATCGAACCTCTGTCGTGTTCAGTTTTTCCTGGGTGGCCGTGTGGTTGTTCTCTTCCTTCACCAGGGCGGTCTTGGCGGCCTGAAGGCTTTCCTTGGCATCCTTCACCTGGCTGGCCCGTTCTGCAGCTGCGGTTTTGGCGGTGTCACGCTCAGACGTGAGCGTGTTGATTGTCCCCTGGAGTTCTTCGCTTCTGCTGGTCGCCGTGTCGAGCTGGTTGCCCAGTAGCTCAAGTTCCTTGTCTTTACCGATGATGGCCTTCTCATCGAGGCCGGCCTGAATCTTCAGTTCAGTATTGTCTGCAATGACTTTCTGCAGTTCGCTTTCTTTGCTTTTCAGCTTTCCCTGAAGGTCCTTGTCATGCTGTTCCAGGTCAGCAATCTGTCCCTGGAGATTTTTCACCTGGATTTCCATGGCACCCATGGCAAGATCGGCCTGCTCTATCTCGTCTTCCAGTTGGTTCAGGGCTTCCTTGGCTTCAGTGACTTCTTTTTCCGCTTTCAGGCGAGCTTTCCTGGAGCTTTCAAATTCATCTTTCACCCTATTGTCCGCGACGAGACAGGCTTCGGTGTACATTTCGGTGGCGGTGTTCAGCAAGGCCTGCTGCATCACCTGCACCTGTTCCATAAATCGTGGCGGCAAGTTGTAGAGCTGTTGTTCGTCAGACGTTTCCGCTTCGATGACCAGCACTTCGTTTTCAGAGAGCAGCCGCTCAATACGATCTGGACGACCGACATTCCCCAGTGCCCGACGTACCGCCCAGGGATCGTAGTCTTTGTTGTCTGCTTTCAGCTCCCTGGCCTTCTGCAGAATCTGTTCGTCACTGAATTTGGGTCGCCTGCTCATGGTGGTCTTCTTGGTGGCTTGGGTGGTACTGACAGTGTAATGAAGAATTGCATTACTTACAAACATTACATTACATACATTACATACATTGCATACATTGCATACATTACATTACTAACAATGAATTCATACGCACCACAAAGGGTATTACCAGAGGTATGGCCGGCAAATGGGGTGTCTCGCAGCCACATCGCTTGTAGTACCAGACAGCAAGGGGGTATTCAGCAGGGATCGGCCTGTGGAGCCGCAGGAGGGACGCAGGGAGAAGGGGATCGTACCGGTAAGCCCCAGTCAAGATGGTTCAATCTGGGGCTTCTCTGGAGGTCACTTTTTCATGATCAGTCAACAACAACCTTGCCGCCGGTCAGTTCATCAAGGCCTTCCTTTAAATCTTTCATTTTCCAATCCGCACACCAGAACCGCAGGACGACATCCAGAATGGCAAACTGTTGACTCTGCGTGAAACCATGCACAGTACGAACGGTTTGCCGGATATCGTCATTCTTCAGTTCCGATAACTCCAAAACGCCATAGTGATCCATCATGTCACTGGCAATGCGATACGGAGGGACATCGGATTCAATACTGATCCCATTGTAGGTATTCAGAATGATTCTCCACTGTTCCACAGTCAAAGCAGGCATGTTGTCCTGAATTAGAAAACGCAAAGCTCGAATGTTGAAGTTAACATTTTCGCTCCAGCCAACACCTACACCCTCTCGGGTGCGATCCAGCAGAAACTGATGGCTGGCCTCGGAGAGCATGACGGATTTTTTCACTGGGGGCATAATAAATTCCTCTTGGTTCGTACCAGATCCCATACTAGTAGGAATTAGTACGAACACAAGAGATCATTATTAATGGATCGTTCCCGGACCTTCGCTGTCCGGCGGATCAACCAGGTCTTCAATGTCTTCTTCCAGCCTGGCCAGCTGTGAAAGACTGCTGGGATCCTTGATCGTACCCAGAATGTCCGTCAGCAGATGGGTGACAAATTGCATCCGATGTTCATTCTGGCCATGTTTCAGCAGGCCATGAACAAACCCATAAAGGGCATCACGGGTTTTCATGTGGGCCACACAGTGGGAGGCCATCAAAACCTTGGTGGCGTAAATCACATTAGAATCCATAGTTCTCGATGTTCCGGGGCACGGGCATCTTGAACAGCACGTCCCGGCCTTCCTGTTTGATGGTGTCGATGGACCATTGACGTGTGCCCATAGCCCGGTCAATGGCTCGCTGCAGTCGGCCAGCGGTTTTGGTGTTCTCGGTGCCGACGTAGAAACTGATGCACCGCAACCGGTGCCTATAGCTGCAAATGTAGGTTTGCACCGATGTCTGCAGGCAACCACTCCGGCGTCTATGTTGCTCACGAATGTAGTAGTAGAGCGAGCTACCCGGATGCAACCGATTGTGTGGCGTGTGGTGCGGCATTTCGTCGTACAGGCATTCCAGGGCATATTCCAGGGATCGCTCCTGGCCACCGTAGCCATTATCGCCAAAATACTTGCTGAACGTATTCGTATTCTCGGACTCTCGATGAATGTAGACGTTCCAGCCATGGCCTTTGGCGTTCCGATAAACGTGCATCGGCACCCAGACCCGACCTTGCTCGGTATCGACCGTCCTCTGTGGCAGGACATGATCGCCGATGATCAATGGTGCTGGTTGTACGGCAGAGTTCATATTGCAAACTCCGCTATGTCGCGCGGAATCGCCTGGTGCGTCCAGTAGGCAACACACTTCTTCAAAAACTGGTTTTCATGCTCCAGCCTGGCGACCTGGTGACGCAACTGTTGCACCATGGAATCCGGATGGCCCTCGGCCTGCTCATTATGCTCGTCATATTGATACGACTCCGTGACGACCTTCAGACCTGTGTCCAGTGACATGGATTGCTGGGCAGTGGCAGTGGATCGTACCCGCTGCTGCTTAAGCTGCTGGTGCAGCTCCGGATCCAGTTCACGCAGCCAGCGCCGCACCGTGGTGTGATGCACAGACTGCTGCTCGGCATACCGTTGCACCGATATAGGCTCATGCTCCCACTGTTGTCGGAACTGAGCAATGATGTGCTGTTTAAAGTCATCCGTGTGATTACGTCGCTTGTTGGTCATAAAAAGCTCCAGTGTGACCGGGGGACTTGTCACGCCAGCAAGCTCAGTGTGAAAAGCTGGATTGTGCCCATCACACAGATCCGCTGGCGCTAACAACTGGAAATGTAGCAGCACGGTGTCGGTTGGAATTATCGGTGCTTAGAAAGGCTCTGGTGCAGCCTGACGGCCTCGGCGTAAAGGATGTCGCCAGAGGCTCCTTTTATGGTTTCCCTCCCAAGGGTGGGAGGGAGCGTAAAGGCGGCCTGCAAGCAGGCGGACTGTTTATTTTTTGGGACGCTCCTACGGAGCAAAACTGAATTGGCATAAGCCAATAGCTACGCAGTACCAGATAAGAGCATGCACAATGTTACCTTTTTGATAACCAGATAAGCGCATGGACATGGGACGCTTTTTCTTACCGATAAGCGCATGCACTGTGTTACCCCTTCAGCAATCTGGAAACTGATTTAACATGGATGCCAAGAGCTTCAGCTATGGCCTTGTTTTTCAGGCCTTGATCCTTCATTGCTAAAGCCTTTTCTCGCTTGGTTTGCGAGGCTTTGGATCTTTTTTCGTCATATTTCTCCCTAGCCACAGCCCCCTGATCTCTGCGTCGCTTGCGCTCCCGTTCAGTATGCCTACGGGACTTCTCAGGCTCGCTGATGATGGTTCCCATCTTGGCCAGCTCATCATCCGTGATCTGGAACAGGTTG
>JBPCXN010000397.1:0-2688 GCA_051008495.1 Endozoicomonas sp.
TGGCAGGCGTATCAGCTGTTACGGTGTCGTATGTGTTGAATAACAAGAACAGGGTGAGTGAGGCCACTAAAGAAAAAGTGCTCTCTGCAGCGAAAACCCTGAACTACGTACCAAACCGTGCAGCCAAAATGCTGGCCAGCCAATATAAGAAGCACATAGGGCTGGTGATATCAGGGCCTGGTTATGGCTATCTTACGAACCCCTATATCTACAAACTCGTTAACGGGATCAACTCTGCTCTCGACGGAGCAGGCTATGAGCTGACGCTCAGGATGGCGACTACAGAAAATGAGCTGATGTTCATCAAGGGTGAACTGAACTCCAATCTGTACGACGGGTTGCTGATCTGGGGCACCCGGATGGCCGACGAAAGTTTTGTCGACCTGTTCAACCACAGCAAGCCGGTTGTTTCCATCGCCCGTGGTCATGAAGATGAAAAAGTAAACTTCATTTCGGTAGAGCATTATCAGGCGGCTTACAGTATGACCGAATTTTTATTAAATAAAGGTCATCGAAAAATCATGTTTCTTGGCAGGCTCGACCATGTCAAAGCGGCACATGAGCGCTTTTGTGGCTATAAACAGGCTCTGATTGATAATGGCGTGGCTTTTCAGGACGAATGGGCCTTGGCTGCAGATTACTATCTGGAAGAGTCTTATCAGCTGATTGATGGAATGAGTTCTGTTGAATTTGACGCCATCTTTGCCGGATCGGATCTGATGGCTATGGGAGCAATGAAAGCGCTGCTAAAAAAAGGTTTTTCTATCCCGGGGGATATTGCAATAGCCGGTTTTGACAATATTCCGAACTCCGACATGCTGCCTGTGGCATTGACGACTGTTGATACTCCTATTTATGAACTGGGAGAAAATGCAGCAACAATGTTGATAAGTCTGATTAAAAGCGAATCTGTCAAAACTAAACGAGAAATGACAACTTCGATCATTGAGCGGCAATCAGCATGATTCTGAAATAGCCTCCCAGCTTCACCCTCTATGAGCTAAAGCTGGACCTTTTTAGCTGACATAACAATCCTTACTGGCGGGTATTAAAAAGCGGCTGGGGATTAACTAGACAAGATCTATCTGGTCGTGAACATTCAGGCCAAGCAGCTCAAGGATGACTGGAATGTTTATCTCGTTGATGTTGGCGTACATGGTAGCAAGGTCATTGACCGTGTTCAGTATGATGCTGACGGTGTTGACTGGACCCAGCAGCAGAAGACTGTTACGTAACTCTATAATGACCTGTCCGTCAACAAACATCCAGCTGAGGATCTGCAACTTGAGCAGGGTGACAGCGCCGGCCTGTAAAAGCTTTCCATAGCTGTTGATTACCAGCAGATACAAGTCCTGCTGGTGGAAATGCAGATAGCTCAAAGCAATATCATAAAGCCGAGTCAAGGCCGCCAGAAGTTGCCAGCGATGAGGGTCACCATCCACGGCCAGCGCGTTAGCTGAACACATTATTAGCAAAAGCAGTACAACTCTCATGCGGCCGACCGGTTAATATCTCTCTGTTTTGAAACGTGAAACTATAGACCATGTTTCGGTAGAGCAGCCCGGTCAGCCATCAGGCCTGATAGATAGCACCCAGTATTCTGGAGCCTTTAGCACCTGTAACCGAAGGGAGGTTTGCCGGTTGCCTTGCCAGTGCCTGTTTAGCAAACCAGGCAAAAGCAACCGCCTCAACCCAGTCAGGCTCAACACCCAGCTCTGCTGTGGTATGGACTGGGATGGATCTCAGTGCACCCTGAAGTTTCTGGATCAGGGTCTTGTTATAGGCGCCACCACCGCAGACATAAACGGCTCGGGTTTCGGGTGCATGTTTCAGTATGTCGTTGGCATTGGCCCTTGCTGTGAATTCACAAAGTGTGGCTTGAACAACAGCCGGTTCCAGCGCCTGGAAATCTGTCAGAATGGCACCAAGCCAGGCCGGGTTAAACAACTCCCGCCCTGTACTCTTTGGTGGTGGCAGCTGGAAATAGGGATCTTTGAGAAACTCTGCCAGCAATCGCTGGTCAGGGTTGGCGGAAGCGGCCCAGGTTCCATCAGCATCGTAGGGAGACTGATGGTGCTTGCTGCACCAGTAATCCATCAGAACATTGCCGGGACCGGTATCAAAACCTGAAACAACCTGTTGATTCGAGAGAATGGTGATGTTCGAGATGCCGCCAATATTCAGGGCGATCCGGTTTTCTTCAACAGAAGAGAAAACCGCTTTGTGAAGAGCTGATACTAATGGTGCCCCGTGACCTCCGGCGGCCACATCCCGGCGACGAAAATCCCCAACGACAGTAATGCCGGTTAATTCTGCGATCAGGCTCGGGTCGCCAATCTGCAGGGTATAACCTTTTTCCGGGCGATGGCGGATGGTCTGGCCATGGCTGCCAATGGGTTCTATCTCACTGGCCTTGAATCCTGACACTTCCAGCAATTGATGTACGGCTTTGGCGCTTTCCCGGGCAAAAGCCGGTTCGGCATCCGCCAGCTTTTCAATTTCGTTATCGCCGGGCAGAGTCAGTTCCACTAATTGTTGACGTAACTCCCTGGGAAGATTGTGAGCAACAGCGTAAAGCTGCCTGATATTGTTATCATCACCGCATTCAACAAGCACCGCGTCGAGGGCATCCAGACTGGTTCCAGACATAAGGCCAATGTAGTAGTTGCTCATGGTGCGTCACCTGCC
>JBPCXN010000398.1:0-5402 GCA_051008495.1 Endozoicomonas sp.
ATTAACAGGTCTTTTGATCGGACTGCAAAGACATCACCGCTTTCATCTTCAGTTCGTTGCTGGTGTGGAGGTATCGGGCGGTAGTGTCCAGTGACTCGTGCCCCATGAGATCCTTGATGGTCACCAGATCAACACGCTGATGAGCCAGCCGCGTACCGAAAGTATGTCTCAAATCGTGCAACCTTAAGCCCGGCAAACCGGCCTTGGCTCTCAGCCCTGACCAGACGGTTTTTATATTATCAAACTCCTCACCAGTTACCGGAGAGGGAAACAAAAGTCCCTTATTTCCAGTCTGGTTGAGCCAGGTCACAATAGCCTCAAACGCCAACTCGTTCAGATAAATCTGCCGAGTCTGACCTGACTTGGCTCCCTCACCCACCACCGTCAGTAAACGGGCACTCAGGTCAATGTCCCCTACCCTCAAATTGAATAATTCTCCGCTTCTAAGCCCAGTATTCAATTTGACCACTATCATTGGCATAACATGGTCCGTATACGGGCTATCCAGGGACTCAGGGGGTTCTTTACCTCTAGCTATGCACCACTGAATGTAACGCCTGCGCTCTTCCCTCTGTCGTAGCTGCCGATCTTCAACTGCCTCCATCAGCCTTTGCTCTTCAATTTCGGTCAGATAGTTTATCTTTTTGTTCCTGTCTTGCTTAAGGTCTTTGATGCCTGCAAGGGGGGATTTTTCAAGCACCCCCGCTTTCACCGCCTTACTCAAGATACCTTTGAGGCTGTTCAAAATCCGGTTGCCGCCCGAGGGCTTTCCGGAATAGGCTCTTTTCCATTTTTCTATATTCCATGCTGTGATGCTGGTCATAGGCATATCCAGGTATTCGGGAAAATGTTTTTCAATGCGGGGAACCACATCCTTCATCGTTTTCTCTGGTGTCACCTGCTTGTAGCCTTGGGCAAGAAATGCCCTCAGCGTCTCTTGCTTTTGCCTCTCGAACTCAGCTCGTTGAAGGTGTTTCCGCTGCTGAGGATCAATCCCCTTGGCCACCTCACCAGAAGTGATCTTTGCCAGCTCCCTTGCCGCCGCTACCGTCAAGTCCCCCCAGCGCCCCAAAGGGTGCTTTCGATACTGCTGGGTGACGGGGGACTGGAATTCCAGATAAAAGAACTTGCCAGTCTTTTTCGTCTCGACAACGAAGCCTCTGATTTCGGTGTCCCGAAGTCGTTTACCCGCCATCTTCGAGACAGCAGTTTCTGTCAGCTTTTTTGCGACCATGGTGTACTCCGGAGTCAATGGAATTGCGGGCTTGACGGTTTTTCCTGATTCGGTGCTGGTTCGGTTTTAAGGCAGTGCAGGCAAACAATATGAAGATAGGAGATTCTCTAAAATTTTCTATAATTAGTTGATTTTATTGACTTACTGTGAGAGCTCCCCCTTAAAATAATTCTTATTGTTGCGCCACATTGCATTAATTTCGCATTCGTAATGCGAAGGTTGGAGGTTCAAGTCCTCTTGTCGGCACCAGTATTCATGAGAGTTTCAGGTTTTAGGCTTAATACCGCGAAACCTCCGGGGGACACTAGTACCCCGTCTGGCTCCACTTGATAGGTTCAGCTCAAGCCAGTGCGTTCAGATCAAGGCGCAGCTGTGCAGGAATACTTTACGTATTTCAATCAGCTGAAACGCGGAGATGGGCGCTCTGGCTTGAACCCTCCGGGTGGGTCGTAAAGTGGCCATCTGACAGCGTTAGACCTGATTGACGTAGAGTGACTACGCCTGCACAGGCCTGCCTTGCATATGACCACTTTACGACCCTCTGAACCTATCAAATGGAAGCAGACGGGGTACTAGCCCGGAAAATTCATAAAACCGCTTTGGTCACTCGTCGTTGAACTGAAGCAGTGACCAAACCTGCCCCTGATGTATTGCGGTCAGTGGCAGGTGGAAACCACTACCGACCGTTCTGTTCAGGGCTCCATGCGTGCAGCGGGCACCGACCTGAAATTCTTTTGCGATGAGCATGACCTGATGAAAACACCCCATGCCAAAATACAGCAATGGCTGAATAATTGGCCTGTCAGTGTGAAAGGCAGGAAAGACTACCACTGGCCGGATAAGGAGATGAAGGCCATTGTGGAACAGCTAATCTTATCAGGCCGATAAGGATTAGGCGGAGCCAGGCTGTTCCGTTTTTTAGTCGCATACCTTGCAGTTGCCAATACCCGCCTCATATACAGGAAAAGCCGCTTTTCTATACATATCCGGGTTGTGTTTAAATATGTTGAAGGAATGAGTTGAGTTTCATGTCTTTAAAATCACGAAACGCGAACACAGTTGTCGTTCTTGACTTTGAAACTACCGGCCTGTCTCCGGCTATGGGAGACAGAGCCATTGAGATCGGTGCAGTGCTGCTGGAGAACGGTCGGATCACTGATCGCTACCAGAAGCTGATGAATCCCGGCAGGCGTATCAGTTCGTTTATCGAGAATTACACAGGTATATCCAACGCCATGGTGAAAGGCGCTGATGGCTGTTCAACAGTAATGAAGGAGTTTGGCCAGTTTATTGAAGGTCACAACCTGGTTGCTCACAACGCTTCGTTCGACAAGAAGTTCCTGGATGCAGAACTGGCAATGGCCAGATCGGGATATGACGGCACCTTCGCCTGCTCGATGCTGATTGCCAGGCGGCTATACCAGAATGCGCCCAACCATAAGCTGGGCACATTGGTTAAGTACAACAGCCTGCCTACAGAGGGCGTGTATCACCGGGCATTAGCCGATGCGGAGATGACGGCTCACCTCTGGCTGAAGATGCTGGCAGACCTTGATAGTCAGTATCAGATTACGGATGTGCCATTTCCGCTTATGAAAAAACTGTCTCGTACCGCAAAGGCTTCTACGGATGCGATGTTGAAAAAGCACTCAATGGCTGTTGCTGTTTGATTGTCAGGCTGGCAGGCATTTTTAATATCACTGGTAGGAACTTCCAGGAAGACTTCGGATCAATGCGGGAATCCATGCCCCGGTACCGAGAGGGAAAGGGTAGCCCTCACCCGGGGAGAACTGTTCTGTGACATGAGTGTCGTTGACCGGCTGGTCAGTACTGCCGGGTATTGGTGAGTGAGAAGTGGGTAACACCACCTGCCAGTGGTTGCCTGCGTGAACCAGCACCATGGTGTTTTCAGTGAGCACGTGCGAAATGTCTGCAGCCGTTACATGGTTGATGCTGCCCGAATCGTCATAAAGTGTGGCGATGATCTCTCCCTGCTCATTTATCTGGTCAACAGAGAATACCAGTATATGTATGCCCAGAAGAGGAGATACCAGTGCATGCAGCATTTCATCGGTACCCCACATCTGCGAATTTGGGCAGTTCACTGTGAAGGCTGCGGCCATGGCGTTCATCTCGACGTTGCCAGGAAACAGCTGTCCTAACTGTATGCCCATGGGTGCCAGCATCAGAAACAGATCCTGACCTGAAGCCGGGTTATTGACCTGCAGGGCAATATCAGGGTGATTCTGAAGCCAGAGCACAATGGCATTGAACATGCAGAAATGGTTGGCCTCAACATCAACGATCTGCAGCCCCATGGAAGCCAGAAAGCTGGCCAGGATGTCATTTTCAGCTGGCTCGGCTTTGCGCCAGGAACCAAGATTCGCCAGAAACCTTTCCAGCCGACCGCGAGTCACCAGTTTCTTTACGGCATTTTTACTGAGCTTTTTCTCTGGAGAGGTGATGAAACCCCGGATCTTTCCCCACCCCCCTGGGCTGAGCTTCTCTGTTTCTTTTTGGGACTCCTGGGATGAGAATTTGTGCCAACTCTTCTCAAGTTTTTTCGCCTGGGCAACCGCCTGATTGAATGTTCCCATAGCGGCAGAGAGCCGCTGGTAGTGTGAATCAAAGTTTGCCTGAGACAGGTCATCGTCTTTTTCCACAGCGGCTGTCGTCTTTTTTCCAGTCTTTTTTACAACTCCGGCAGAGGTGATTTTTTTCTGAACGGATTTCAGTTTGCCACGGGTCCTGGCTTCTTCTGACTGAACGTGCGACTGCGTCTCCGCCAACTCATAAATGACGCTTTTCCTCAGTTCATAGCTTTCTATCAGGGCATCCGTTCCCAACTTGAGGTGCTTCAGCATCGACTGCATCTCTTCAGCTTCGTGAAGAAGAATCTGCAGAAGCTGAAGGGCCTCCCTCCTGGTGGCAGGGTCTGCAATATCTTCCGCGCCGAGCAGCCGTAACCTGTCAACCGCCTCCAGATGATACCTGCTGGCCTGTTTGATCGGTTCAATCAGTGCGCCGGATTTATCAATCATGCTGTGCGCCAGCCTGTTCAATGCCTGCTTGTTAAAATCCGGGTAGCGCCTTTGTTCCCCCGCCAGCTCCACTCTTCGCAGAAACACCAGCGCCCGACCATATTGCTGATGAACTTCCCGGACCTGCCTTTCGCCGGGAACAAAGTGGCTGTCTGCCATGGCCGAGTATGTTTGCGCCTCCTGCAACAAGCCGGGTTGCATACCCAGCGCCTGCTCAAAGAACACCAGAGCCTTAGCCATATTCTTCTGTGAGAATGCCTTCACGCCATCGGCAAAAGTTTGCTCCCAGCCCACCACCTCCGGGGGGACTGGCACTTCAGCAGGATGCTCTACAGTTTCCACCGATACCCCGGTTCTGCTTTCTGTTCCGGAAGAAGTATCACCTGTACCATCTGTCTGTTTACCTTTGTTTCTGGCTTGCCTCAGTTGCTCCAGGCGGGCCTGTTCCTGTTCAAGCACTTGCAGTAATTCCCTGGCGTGGCTCTCCGCCGCTTGCAGTCGCCTCTCTGACGCTGCAATCAGAGCAGCCGCTTTCGCCTCTTCATACTGGTCAATCAGGGTTTCCCACTCTCCTGTTTCCACGCTTGCCGTCCGGGCATTTTCAACGAGTTTTCTGAGCGACGCTACCGGGACATTCTGGTTTGGCAACACCCCCACCAAACCTGCCCAGGCGATTTTATAAAAAGTTTGGGCTGTAGGCCTGACTTGCACACTGCCCCTGTATTCAGGAGCCTGAAGCTCTCTGGACATGGCTTCTGAAAGGAAGAAGATAAAGCCCACATCCATTTCGGCAACCGCCAGTTCCATCAAGTGAGTCATCATCTTCAGGGCAGGGAGGCCCCGGGAGAATCCCTCTACTCTCTCCATGACATAAACGACTATAGTCTTCAGGTGATCCCAGATATCATGGAAAGATTCAAGAAGCTGCTTACTGCCGCCAACACCCCGAAAGAGCAGTTTCACCAGTATTATGCGAACGCTGGCATGGGTACGGATCAGCAGCCGCTGGCTTATTCTCGTGCTTCTGGCACTTTCATGGATGTTGGAGTAAGCCCTGGCTATAAAGGCAACCGGGATATAGTCAACACCACCAGTCACAGCCAGCTCAGGAGAGCCGGTTACAAGAC
>JBPCXN010000399.1:0-19871 GCA_051008495.1 Endozoicomonas sp.
CTACAAGGAAACCGAGCTGGGCTGGATGCCGAAGGAGTGGGAGGTTTGCTTGCTCAGAGACAAAATCAATGAGCATGGTTTTGTTCAAACAGGTCCCTTTGGTAGTCAGTTACATTCTTATGAATATGTTGACAATGGTGTGCCTGTCATAATGCCCCAAGATTTACTTAGCGGTCGAGTGAGCCTGAAAAAAATTGCCAAAATAACAGAAAAAAAGCAGCTACTTTATCTAGACATTTGGTTAAGGCCAATGATGTTATTTTTTCTCGTCGAGGGGATCTCACTCGGTCAGCATATATTTCCGACGATAGAAATAATGTTGGTTTTTTTTGTGGCACAGGTTGTTTACTGTTGAGAGTCCCCGCTGAAATTATTCATGGAGGATGGTTTTCTCTTCTCTATGGTACACCACAGATACAGAGCCAAGTTGATGGCCTTGCTGTTGGTAGCACAATGGCGAATCTGAACAGTTCAATACTTGGTAAGTTACGAATTCCTGCTCCTTCTTCGGCTGAACAGGCGGAGATTTTCAAGAGAATAGAACAGTCTGAATATTCTCTAGTCCAGTTGAAGGAAGAGCAAAACAAGCGACTGCTCCAGAAAAAAGGCCTGATGCAAGACCTCCTCACCGGAAAGGTCCCCGTACCGGTATGATCAACCGTAAGCCAAGGGAGCTGGCTCCGAAACTCTGGGTAGATGCGTTGACTTTTCAGTTCGCGTACTACCCGTTGTTTGTAAGAAGCCTTCATCTACGGGCAGTGTGCCCCTGCTAACCCCCATCATTGTTTGCAAAGGCAAATGTCGCGATACTGATTATGAAGTGCTGCTCTGTGACCAGTTGTCATACTCTGACAGGCGCTGGCGGAGTCTTTCAAAGCAATCCGTTAAGGCCTCTTTGGTTGGCAGTTGATCTTCATGAACCAGAACTTTGAAGTTTCCGTTCCAGGTGCTTTCAAGGTGTGACCACACCCTGGTGAAATCAGCAAAAACAGCCTGCTCTGACAATGGTCCATGGCACCAGTCTGCAGACTTGTTATGGACAGATTTATCATTTTCATGCACAGCGGACAAAATAGTGAAAAACTCATCAGTTGGCAGCCAGCCCTTCACCACGTCATCTTTGGTCATCAAATGGTGAATATCGTAAACATGCCTGATTTTCTGAGCCAGTTCTGAGTAATCGTCATCGGTGCACTGATGGCAGGCTCGAACGAGCCCCATGATCTTTTCTGCCATAGTTCTTTTTGTGGAGAGCACATTAATATCAAAGGGCTTGAGGCCATATTCTTCAATTGTTTCTGTGTCACCTTGCACAGTTAAAAATTCGCTAATGAAAGATTGCAGGGGCATAAGACTATGGGGATTAGGATCAGCAAATGAATTGATCTCCAGTAACAACAAGGGGTGTGCCTGCCCAAACTCACCCGCCAGCGACAGGCGCTCATAAGCCCACCAGGTTTTACGATACTTTGAGCCTTTGCTTTCTTTTTCTCGCCCACTCTCAACGGCCTGATCATTTGCACTTGTAAAACCGGCAACAGCCGCCGCTTCTACTCTCTTTATTGTTCTCTTCCTTTGACCATCGCTCAGCCCGGTTTCACAGAGTAGCGCCAGGTCAACATCCTCAGAAAATCGTGAGATCAGCCCATAAGCTTTGCTTAAGCTGGTGCCGCCTTTAAAAACCACGCAATCTTTAAAATCAGACTGAGAAAGATTCATAAGAATCGTGGTCACCCAGTAATCCTTTTCAACAAACACATCGGGTATTTCCAGGTGGTCTGCTGTCAGCTTGACAAGGTCTTCAAATAATTCAGGATTAGTATGAAGGTTCATTAATCATTCTTCTGGTTGGAAAGTTGGAAAGCCGGAGGCTTCAATAAAAAAGCACGGTCTATATTAACCATGCCTTTAAAAAATCGACTGTTAGCCGTGCATTAATGGAGCTGCCAGTTTTCAGCGCTCTTAATAATCTCAGAATTAACACCCATTCTGTATTGGCTGAGAGGGCTCAGGTTGTCTTTCAACTTTTTGCTCTTGTAATTCAGCGAGTCTTCCATGAGAGCCCCTAAAAGTGCTTGAACGGAAGGCCTGTAATATTTCAAAGCTATACGTTCTGCATCACGAATAGATGTATTATTAAAAGTTTCTATGTAGCGCTTCAATACTTTGACAATATTTTCAGGATCAGCCTCGGGTATTGTTTTGAAGCTCTTCACTATATCAAGTATTTGCAAGACCAATACGCGGTTCTCATTGAGCTTGTCGACGTTAGATTTTTTTGCACTGATCCGAATACCTTTGATGTTCTGATCAAACGATCCTTCGGTGCTGGCAATCTGAACTCGTGAAGGAATCTGGGTGGTCAGTCCCCACTCATAAAAGAGAGATGCACCTGTTATATAAGCAACACGCTCTTTTTTCTTTCTATTTGACCTATAGAGGAAAGCCTCAACAAAAGCATCCTGCCCAGGGCGCACGTTCCCATAGCGGGTAGCCTTTGGCTTATAAAAACGTCCTTTTGAAAAGCGAACAATTGCTCCTTGTTTAGTCAGTCGTGACAGGGTTTCAGAAACAGCCTTGGGGCTTTCTTTGTAGTCATCAAAATCCTGCAGCCTGAACACCTTGGAATCAGGCCACTGATCGATTTTTTTCTTAGCCTTCTGTGCGATGCTCATGATGCCACCCAGATCAATGAATTACTTGTTTGAGTGAATGATAGTGTCATAGTTCCATTATGTGAAGTATACGAAGGCCTATAATCCACAAAACATATCACAACCTATTGTTTTATATGCTTATGTTTTTTTTGTTTTTTAGAAATGAAGTTCATTTTGTCTTGGTAAGCAATCTGTACCGTATAATCAATCCTGAGACCAAAAGTAGTACCCGTTCTTTGCTGCACTAAACCGGTATTCTCAATGATCAAATATACAACCGGCAACCTTCTAGATGCTCCAGCAGAGGCGCTGGTGAACACCGTCAACACCTTTGGCGTCATGGGTAAAGGCATTGCCCTGATGTTTAAAGAGCGTTTTGGTCTCAACATGAAAGAGTATGCCAAAGCCTGCAAGGCTAAGGAGGTCCAGGTTGGTCATATGTTCGTCACAGAGACTGATGAGCTGATGGGGCCTCGCTGGATCATAAACTTCCCCACCAAAAAGCATTGGCGCAATCCCTCAAAAATGGAATGGATTGTAGATGGCTTGCAGGATCTTAAGCGCTTTATTACTGAAAACAATGTGCGTTCTATCGCCATTCCACCGCTTGGGGCTGGCAATGGCGGTCTCGACTGGCCAGCTGTTCGAGAACAGATAGAACTGGCTTTATCTGATCTTGCGGATGTAGAGATATTTGTCTTTGAGCCTACGGCTAAATATCAGAATGTTGCCAAGTCCAGGGGCGTCGACAAGCTGACACCATCCAGAGCACTGATTGTCGAGCTGATACGCCGTTATTGGGTGCTAGGTATGGAATGCAGCCTTCTTGAAATCCAGAAACTGGCCTGGATTTTAGAACGGGTCATCGAAAAGCAAGAGTTGAAGAATCCATTGGATTTGCAGTTTAGTGCTCAGAACTATGGGCCTTACGCTAATCGTTTACAACATCTTCTTAACGCTCTGGATGGTAGTTATCTGCAAAGTGATAAGCGTATCGCTGACTCCAACCCGCTGGATGTTATCCGTTTCAACGAGAACAAAAAGGCCAAGGTGCAGACCTATCTGCAGTCAGAAGCCAAAGAGTATCTTCCGGCCCTTGAGCAAGCCTCAAAGATTATTGCAGGGTTTGAGTCACCATTCGGCCTGGAACTTCTGACAACGGTTGACTGGCTGTTGAGCCGAGAGAGCTGTGATCGCTCTGTGCCTAACGTACTGGAAGCTATCAAAAACTGGCCAGCCGGTGAAAAATGGGGCACTAGAAAGGCAGGTCTCTTTAGCGAACGAGATGTGGGTATAGCCCTTTCTCGCTTGATGGATATGAACATGGCTGCCTGATCATTTCTGGTCAGGCAGTAGTCAGGTTCTCCTCTTCGTTTCTCTGATTTCAAACCTTGTAATAACGCCCTGTTTTCCGTCATCCTTGCAGTATGTTTTATCTGTACGCTTGGAGTCGTTTACCGTGAGTGAATACAAGGATGTCGAACGTCCCTTACTAACCCAGCTTTCTTCCATGGGTTGGGATACTCACGACCTTGGCTCAGGCATCCCAAGTGATCCTGCTACCAGCTTCCGCAGCAGCTTCAGAGAAGTTGTCCTGGCTGAACACTTTAAGAAAGCTGTCCGTAAGATTAACCGCCTTGAAGATGACTCGGAGTGGCTAACTGAGGATCAGTTGGAAGGGCTGCTGGTAGACTTCACCGACTTTGGCACTCACAAGCTTCTGGCGGCGAATCAAGAGTTTCTTGAGCGGTTGTATAAGTGGCAGGTCGATAAAAATGAAGTGACAGGCGAGAACAACCCGGTTGTGAAAATCATTGATTTTGATAACTGGCAGGAAAATACCTTCACTGCGATAAATCAGTTTCGTGTCGATACTCCAGGGCACACCAAAGGCCATATTCGCCCGGATATTGTTCTGTTTGTGAATGGCCTGCCCCTGGTGGTTATTGAGTGTAAGGTGCAGAGCAGTAGCTGCACCAACCCTATGTTTGAGGGCATTGAGCAGCTACGCCGTTATGCAGATTTACGTGAACCGGAGAGTTCCAAAAACAGGGAAGGCGAACCACGCCTGTTTTTTACCAATCAATTGATGGTCAGCACATACGGTGACGACTGCAAGTTTGGCTCTATCACCTCATCTGAAGAGTATTACTTCAACTGGAAAACCATCTACCCGGATACTGAGCCGTATACCTCGCCAGAGATGATGCTGCACCGCCCGCAGGAACAACTGGTGCAGGGAATGTTGCACCCGCAACGGCTGCTGGACATTACCCGCAGCTACACCCTGTTTATGGACGCAGGCTCAAATCGCATCAAGGTGATCTGTCGTTATCAGCAGTACCGGGCTGTCTGCAAAGTCATTGAAAGAATGCAGAACGGGGAAACATCCCTCCAGCGTTCAGGGGTTATCTGGCATACACAGGGCAGTGGCAAGAGCCTGACAATGGTGTTTCTGGTGCGCCGTTTGCGCCGTATGCCAGATCTGAAGCATTACAAAGTCCTGATGGTCAATGACCGCAGAGATTTGGAAGAGCAGCTCACAACTACAGCAGGGCTGACCGGTGAAACCATTACCGAGATCAACAGTGCAAAAGAAGCCAAAGAAAAGCTGGTAACGGATGCCTCCAATCTCAATATGGTGATGATCCATAAATTTCGGGAGGAGGATGTCTCTTTCCTGCCGGACAGTGTGCGTAAGAAAATAGCCGCTCAACATCAGGCTGCTGTGGAGTCTGGCGATGAAAGTCGAGTAGCAGAAGCAGCAGCCAACTATCAGGTTGAAGTTGCTCGCTTCCATGAGTTCGGGATTATTAATGCTCGGGAGCATGTGCTTATTCTGATTGACGAAGCCCACAGAACCCAGCGCAGTGGTAAAGACCGGGCCAGCCTGTCAGACAACCTGTTTGATGCTTTTCCTAACGCTGCCCGTATAGCGTTTACCGGCACACCTCTGATTGCGGAACATCATACTGACCCGACCTGGAAACGCTTTGGAGTCAGCCAGAGCGGGGCGTATATCGACAAATACAAACTGAAAGATGCTGTAGACGACAACGCCACCCTTCAGATTATCTATGAAGGCCGAACCGCCGACACGGCTATTTACGATCGCACCGGTTTCGACACCAAATTTGAAAATCTGTTCAAGGACCGAACAGAAGAAGAGCTGCTGGAAATTCGCAAGAAGTACGGCGCGGAAGGCGATATTCTTGATGCAGAGAAACGCATAGAAGAAATTGCCACCGATCTCGTAAAACACTATATCCGGGGCATTATGCCTTCTGGCTTTAAGGCCCAGGTAGTGTGTGCGTCCAAGCAGGCTTGTATCCATTATCAAACTTATATCCGTAAGGCGGTAGTGCAACAGATTTTTTATTATGAAGCTCTCGTTGCTACAAAATCGGCCTCTACAGAGCAGAATGTTGAGGTGCTTGAGCGTCTGAAGTTTCTAAAAGTAGCCGTCATCATTTCCAGCGATGGCACCAATGAGAAGGCAGATTTTGTAGCCGCCAGAAAAGAATCCAAAGAACTGGATGCCGTAGAAAGCTTCAAGAAGGCGTTTAATTACGACAAGCCCGAAACAGGCGTTGCCTTCCTGATCGTCTGCGACATGCTGCTCACGGGTTTTGACGCCCCCATTGAGCAGGTTATGTATATCGACAAGCGGCTCAGTGAGCACAACTTGCTGCAGACCATCGCCAGGGTTAACAGAACCTACAAAGAAAAGACCCGTGGTTACATCGTTGATTACATCGGCCTGATCGAGAACCTGAAGGAAGCACTGTCGCTTTATGCTGGTGAAGATCAGGAAGATATTCTCAATGGCCTGCAGAGTATCGACAGTGAAGTACCTGTTCTGGAAAGCCGATACCGCCGACTGTTGCAGCTGTTTCAGGAAGGAGGAGTCAGCCAGATAGAAGATTTGGTCAACCAGAAACTGTCGCCGGAAGAGCACTATCAGGTACAGCTAGCCGCAGTAGAGTTGCTGGAAGATATTCGCCAGAGAGATAGCTTCAATGTGTACCTGAAGAAATTCCTCCAGAGTATGGATATCGTGATGCCAAACTCTCTGGCCAATCCTTACAAGCTGCCTATGTACCAGTTTGTTCATATTCAGGCCAAAGCGCGGGAGCGGTACAAAGACGAAACCATGAATTTTCATGGTGTAGGTCAGAAGGTAAGAGCCTTGGTGAATGATCACCTGGTCAGTCTGGGTATGAGCCCCAAGGTTAAACCGGTTGAGCTATTCAGTGATGAATTCATCAACACAGTTAAAAAAGAACCTGACCTGAAAGCCCAGGCCAGTGAGATGGAGCATGCCATACGTAAGCACTGCAAGGTCAGTGCCGATGATGACCCTGTGTTCTACAAGAACATGAGTGACAAGCTGGATGAGATTATCAAGAAGCACAGTGATAACTGGGAGCAGATGGCCCTGAAGCTGGGAGCACTCCGTGATGAGATTCTGGAAGGCCGGGGACCAGATGCTAAAGTGGAAGATCCTTTCTTTGATCTTATTGTCAGCCTGGCTTTCAAAGAAGGTGACCTGGCTGTCCATATTGCCAAAGTGAAGGAAACCGTTGTGACCATCATGGATGATTTGAATGAACACATAGGAAACCTGGATTTCTGGGAGCGGGAAGATTTGGTGACTGAGCTGCAGGGCCGGATTAAGAAACGCATCATCCTTAGCAAGGTGCCGCAATTGAAAGCCCATAGAGAGCTTCTGGCTACGGAGGTTGTAGCTCTGGCCCGCAGAAGAGAGAAGGACATTCTGGGGATAAATGCCGGTGACTGACTCCAGTACAGACAGTGAAGCGAACCTGTACCGATATCAGGACATTGAGTATCGCCTCACGCAAAGCGACCGCAAAACGACCAGTCTGTTTATAGAACGAGATGGCTCTGTCACGGTACGCGCTCCTCTACCTTACGACATGGCAAGAATCGAAAGCATCATTGAGCAAAAACGTAGCTGGATATACCGTAACCTCGCCGAGTGGGAAGACCTCAACCGTGTGCAGGTTCACCGTGAGTTTGTGAATGGCGAAGGGTTTCCCTATCTGGGCAGAAACTATCGCCTGCAACTTGTTGATGAACAGGATGATTCTCTGGTTCTGAAGAATGGTCGTTTCTTTCTTAGGCGAGATCAGGTCGATGCAGGTATGGAGGTATTCAAGCATTTCTACCGTACCAAAGGTGTTCTGAGAATCAGCAAACGCCTTGCCCATTTTGCGCCCAGGATGGGCGTATCTTACGGTTCAGTTAGGGTTATGGAGCTTCAACATCGTTGGGCATCCTGTACAGACAAAGGCGACCTTAACTTCCACTGGCGCTGCCTGATGGCTCCTTTAGATGTCCTGGATTACATTGTCGTGCATGAACTGGCACACCGGCTGCACCGTAATCATGATGCCAAATTCTGGGACGCTGTAGATAAGGTCCTACCAGATTATCAGAGGCAGGTTGGGTGGTTAAGGCATAATGGGGCTGGGATGAAGCTGTGATGTCACAGCTTCTTTTTCCCAGAACTGAGAGGGTCTGTTTTGAGCCAAAATATTTGGCGATTTCCCAGCAGTCAATCTGCCTAGGAGGCTGACTTAAGCTTTCGAGTATGAAATTTAGTAGAGCGAGTCAGTTTTTTCGTTGGATTTGTGCGAATAGTTGACCTATTTAAGCAAATTCAACGGAAAAGCTGGCCGCTCTTTCTGAATTTCAGACCGAAATTGCCTTAAGTCCTTAAGGCTCGTAGGGGCGGACAAAAATGTCAGGAACATTTTTGGACAGCTTCAGCTGGCTCGCAGGGTGAAAACCATGGATGGTATTGGCAATCGAACCGGTGCAGGTGATGTTCAGAACACAGATACAAAAAACCCCGCGTTTAGCGAGGCTAGATGTTTATGGTGCCTAGGGGCGGAATCGAACCACCGACACGCGGATTTTCAATCCGCTGCTCTACCAACTGAGCTACCCAGGCTAAATATTGCACTTCTATCCGACACCAACATGTGAGGATGGTGCCTAGGGGCGGAATCGAACCACCGACACGCGGATTTTCAATCCGCTGCTCTACCAACTGAGCTACCCAGGCCTGTCACAGCTTTTCGTGCAAGAGTGTGTGCGAGGCGTATTAAACGGATTTCGCCTGTCTGAGTCAAGTCGGGGTTGCCGATTTTCTTCTTTCTTTTCAGATCTATGGTACAGGATTGTTGGATGCTGCTGCGGTCTCATGAACAGGAGGCTCGCATAAACTCATACTTGAAATGACAGGCTCCCAGGGAGCCTGATGAAATGATGGTTTGCTCATCAACCCATCAGGTTTCTAATGGAGCTCAGGTCGCTGAAAAGGGTGTCTTACTTTGACTCAGGTACGAAACCTTCCGCCAGATCTACCTCTTCCCCGGCAAAGTACTTATCCATTTGATCGGTCAGGTATTTTCGAGTCTCTGGCTGTAAAAGGTTCAGGTGCTTTTCATTGATCAGGCGGGTCTGGTGGATCTGCCATTCCGTCCAGGCTTCCTGAGATACGTTGTCATAGACCCACTGCCCTTTAGGACCGGGAAGAGGAGGAACGGCCAGACCTTCAGCTTCTTTTTTCAGTTTTACGCATTGTACTGTGCGGGCCATTGCGATCCCCTTGTTCATGGTTTGATGACAGGCAGCTATATTACCCTATCTGGCGGAAAAATGGCGCTTGCAAGCTCTTGCGGCCGTATTCAGGAAGAGCAGCTGACTTCCAGTTTCCTGCCCCATTCCGGTGGTTGCTGTGCATATTTCTGCCATTGTGGGTGTTCATCAAATGGTTTCCTGAGAACAGTCATCAGGTTTTCTATCTCGCCGAAATCCCCTTCTTCTGCTCTCTCAATGGCCTGCTGGGCAAGGTAATTCCTGAGTACGTATTTGGGGTTTACCTGCTGCATGTGCTTCCGGCGGGTCTGGTCATCCAGAAGGTTTCGCTGCAATCTTGCCGCATACCTTTTGCTCCACTGATCAAACCCTTCAGAGTTATTGAACAGTGAACGTATGGCCTGGTTGTCACCGTCGGCGCTGAATTCACACAGTTGACGGAAAAACAGTGTGTAATCGCAGCCTGTATCATGAAGGACCTGCAGCAGGTCTTTGATGAGGTCAGGGTCTTCTTCTTCCAGGGTTTTGAGGCCAAGCTTTTCGCCCATCAGGCGGGCATATTCTTCCGAGTACACCTGCGGGTACTCATCCATGGCTTTCTGCAGGGGCTGGGGGTCATCAATCAGGGGCAGCAGCGCACGGGCCAGACAGCCACAGTTCCAGTAACTGATATCCGGCTGCTGGTTGAAGGCATAACGGCCATGGTGATCGGAATGATTGCAGATATAGTGCCAGTTGAAATCATCCATGAAACCGTATGGGCCAAAGTCAAAGGTTTCACCCAGAATGCTCATGTTGTCAGTATTCATCACACCATGGGCGAAACCCACGGCCTGCCACCGGGCAATAAGGTGGGCGGTTTTCGTCAACACTTCCCTGAAGAAAAGCGTGTATTTGTCGTCTTTTTCTGAGAGGTGAGGAAAGTGCTGGTCAATGGTGTAGTCAGCCAGCATCTTCAGTGCTTCATGCTGTTGCGTGTAATTAAAGAATTCAAAGTGCCCAAAGCGGATATGGGTTCTGGCAACCCGGAGCAGGGTCGAACCTTTTTCCTCTGTTTCCCTCTGCACTGGCGTATCACTGGTAACGATGCACAGCGCCCTGGTTGTCGGAATACCAAGATGATGAAGTGCTTCCGAGCAGAGGTATTCGCGGATACAGGAGCGCAGAACTGCCCGACCGTCCCCAAACCTTGAATAAGGGGTTTTGCCGGCTCCCTTCAGGTGCAGGTCCCATTTTTCTCCCAGACTGTTTCGGACTTCTCCCAGCAGCAGGCCCCGGCCATCACCCAGCTGCGGATTGTAACCACCAAACTGATGACCGGAATACACCATGGCCAGAGGCTCTGAGCCTGGCCATTGCTGGTGGCCGGAGCAGATTTCAGTCAACAGCTGTCGGGTCTTAGCGGTATCTTCGAGGTCAAGCAGGCTGGCGCATTCCCGGCTGAAAGCGGCGAGAGTCGGGTTGAGCAGGGGCGTGGCGTTCAGCCTGGTGTAAAAGGCATCCGGAAGCCGGGCAAAGCTGTTATCGAAGGCGAGCTGATCAAGGTCTTTCACATCAATTCCGCCATAGGGTCTGGGTAATATTGGTTATTTCCGACTATTTTACTCGGGTTTCGTCCGGAGTGACCAGCCGTAGCCAGAGGCTGGAGGCTAATTTCGTCTAGATTTAAGGGAATAACCTGTATATGCGCTTAAGGAGTGAGCAAATGGTATCAGGAACCCGGATCAGTCGGCTGATCAACAACCTTCAGAATCTCGCAGTCAGTGCCCTTAATGAATTAAAAGCATTTTTCGCCAACCGCAAAGTCACCCTGATGGAGAATTTCTCCCGAAAGCTGCCGCCGCGCCCTGACGAAAGAACAGTGCCCGGTACCCGACTGCATGAACGCTCTTCGGTCAAGGCAGGAGATATTCCAAGGGTCATTCATCCAGCCCGGGATGACGAGAAGCAAAGGGAGGGGGTGCTCAGAAGCTATGCACCGGGAGGGGACGCCTTCCAGAGAGCCATGAGAAGAGTCGGAGTGACGAATATTAATCAGGTCAGTACCGAGCTGCTGGCCAGATACGCGGATCGAGTTAATGAGTACCGGGGACGACTGTCCTGCCAGGAATTAGAAAAGATGCTGCCTAATGATCTTATGATATTGGTTGTAGAGCATCAGCAACAGGTTGGGGCCAGTGAAGCTCCAGCAAGAGAGCCTGAGCATGGCATTCGACGCCGACGCGTTGGTGTAGAAACAACATCTTCAAAGACTTCAAGATCTCCAGAGTCTTCAAAATCGGCAAAGGCTGCTGGCAGCCAAACCAGCGTAACCAGCCAGCCCCTGAAACCACTCGACCCAGAGTTGCCACAGGAAGTGGCTGCGTTTAACTGGTTACACGTTAATCGACGGCAGGTGGCCATTAACTTCAACAAGGTCGGCAAGGAATTATTACAGCAGGCAGAGGCGGCAAAAGAGAAATACGCTCAGTCTGGTGAAAGACCCAGGCATCTGACTTTTATGGTCCATGCCTATTGTCAGAAGAAAGACTGGCATGGACTGAGCCGTTATCTCCATAATCTCAGTGACAACCAAATGAAGGTGTTCACTCCTGAGATGACGAGAGGGCTGAATATTCTGGCGTTCCAGGAATCATTGTGCAATGACCTGATAGATCGAATGTCTCAGTTAAGCCCTGATGACAGAATGGTTTGCCAGCAGGTGCTCAATGCTGCCCGATCCGGAAACTGGAGTGAAGTGGCTACGCTTTGTTCCCTGTACGAAGGGGAGTTGATTCCTCCGCATATCCTTTTGCCCCTGAAGGCGGTGATTCCCGGGTTTACAGTGAAGTTTCCAAAACAGGCTGAGCCTGTCCAGGCCTCGGTTTCGACGCCGGCGGAATACCGCCCACCCGTTGAAGTATTGGCAGCTACACAGAGAAAGGTTCCCCCTGCGCTCAGTCTCAAAGAGATCGAACAGAGAATTGTCTGGCCTGAGCGAAAAATTGACATTAAGGGGGAGGCTGCACTGTTGCAGATCCGGTATGGTCTTGAGCACCAGGACTCAGAAACGTTGCACTTGAGCATAATCTACCTGATGAGAGCCGGAAAATTTCCCATCGTCGACCCGGCCACATATCGCGCCATTAAGTACATGGAAATGAAACGGCAGGTGCAGAACCATCTGAATGCGATAGCAACTTTCCAGACCTCAGAAGAGAACCGAGTCCTTGTGAGCCAGGCTATAGGGCTGGTGGAAAGTAATTCCTGGTCACAGCTGGCTGACCTTGACCATAACTACCATCGCTCCTGTGGTCAGAGTCTTATTGGCAGTGATATGCAGGATAAAATGCGGGACTATAACCGCCTGCCGACTTCCTGACTCATTGAACCATTATCGCTTTTCAGCCGGGAGCAGGCTCAACTCTGCCCCTGCTGAAGACCGGTAAGGTATCGATCTTTTTCTTCCCAGAGTTCGTTCACCCACTGCTGAAACTGATCACGGAATTGTCGATCGTTCTGGTAGTCGCCTGTGGCAAGAGATTGAGGGATAGGCTGTGTTTCTATACGGACGCTGACGTTTTTAATCCGGCCGCAGAGAAAGTCCCAGTAGCCGATCGTCTTATCTTCGTAATGGATGGTGATATTCAGCAGTGTTTTTACCTGGTCACCCAGGGCACCCAGAACGTAACTGATGCCACCGGCCCGGGGCTTGAGCAGGTTGTTATAAGGTGACTGCTGCTTCTCATGCTTGGCCCTGGTGTAGCGGGTTCCCTCAAGGTAGTTGACTATGGATACCGGTGTTTCGCGGAATTTCTCGCAGGCCTTGCGGGTGGTTTCCAGATCCTTGCCACGCTTTTCCGGGTGCTTCTCCAGGTAAGCCCGGGTGTAACGCTTCATAAAGGGAAAATCCAGCGCCCACCAGCACAGGCCGATGACCGGCACCCAGATCAGTTGCTGTTTCAGGAAGAACTTCATGAAAGGAATCCGGCGGTTGAGAAGGTGCTGCATAATCATGATGTCTGCCCAGGTCTGATGATTGGCGGTCACCAGGTAATAACCGTTGCGATCCAGCCCTTCGAGCCCCTCGACTTTGAGGTTGATATCCAGTGTCAGCTTCATCCAGGCTGAATTGGCACTGATCCACAGTTCCGCAACGGCATTGGCCATTCTGCCCATGAAACGCCGGATGGCGGGCACAGGAATCAGAAGCTTGAGAAGTGCAAAAGCAAACAACGGCAGAGACATGATGAGAGTGTTGAGAACCAGAAGGAAGGTGGAAATCACACCTCGCAGGGCAGGAGGAAGAAAGGAGAGCATAGTGACTTATAGTTGGTAGTCCATCGTTGTCCTGTATTCTACCGGGTAATGGCGAAAATATTGAGCCCTAATGCTGCTGACGGAACTGTCTGGGGCTGATACCGGCCAGTTGCCGGAATCGGCGGGAAAAGTGCAGCTGGTCCGTGTAGCCGACTTCCTGGCTGATCAGGGCAATGGAATCCCGGCTGGAAATAAGCAGTCGCTTGGCTTCCTGTATGCGCAGCTGATCCCGCCACTGCATGGGCGAAAGGCCCAGCTGCTGCTTGAAAAGAGCTGAAAGCCGGGCCGCTGACAAGTGACAATGCCTGGCCAGATCGGCCACACTCCAGTCCAGGTTGTAGTTGCTGGTTATGAACTCAGTGGCCCTCTGGATTCTGCCATCCATCAGTTTCTGCTGCACAGATTCCGGGTCGGTCAGCAACATCAGCAAGAATTCGATCCGATTCCTGATCAGGTCATCGCGGTTGTTTCTGGAGGTATCCTGCAGGGCCATGATGTCATTGAACACATGTCGTATTGCTGCCAGTGAGGCTTTTTTCAGCGGAATCATCACTGGCTTGTCCCGTTCACGCAGCAGTGAACACCATTCCAGCCACTGTGGCAGGGTGGCAAAACGCAACCAGAAGTGCGACCAGCGGGGGCAGCTGGGAGCACGCTGGTAGCGGCCATGGTATTCAGGAGGAATCACCAGCAGCTGTCCGGCGTTGATCAGCCTGTGGTTGTCGTCACTCAACAGGCAGGTACCCTCGGTGGTGAGGTGAATGACCCACTGTTGTCCCTGGGCGGAATGATGAAAGGGGTAGTCGAGTATTGAATGCTGTTCGGTGATGGTTTCACCGCAGATCAGCCAGTGGTTTCCGGTTTCGCTGCGCTTTCTGTAGATGTTCTGCAGTAGCGCCCGGATGAACTGTTCGGCTTCCCGGCTGCGCAGCCTGGGGGATGCGAGTCTGCTTCGCCATTGTTCAGCCAGGCCCGATTGCTGGCGGGCTTCTTCCAGGTATCTTTGCTGTTTGTCTGAGCTACCGGGAAGGGCGTTTGGCGAAAAAGAGCCATAGCCACTGAAATAGTTGTTCAGTATTTGCAGCTGTGGTTCTTCAAGAGCCTGCCCATTGATCATCTGGTAGAGAGAGCGGGCCACATCAATTACAAGAGAATTATCCATATTGTCATATTTTTATTACAGATAGTTCCGTTATATGCCGTCTATCATGAAAAACATCCTGTCTGAATTCAATAAGAAAAACTATAAACAGGAGCCTGACAGGGAATCCTGGACGCCACATTGAGATCAATAATGAAAAACTGGCAGCTTTTAATGACCATTTTGCTGTTCCCGCTGATCATCAGTGGTTGCAGCAGTGAAGCCAAACATTCACGAACCAGTATGGAAGACCTTACCGCCGCCAGTGCTGTCTGCGTAAACCCTGATGCTGGTGAAACGGATCACAATGAGAACCCTCTCTTTCAACCTGAGCTCAAGAAGCCGATAAAGCCTCTCGACCCATTGCTGGGTAATGTCAGGGCGCGCAAGACTGTTTCCCTGAATGGTCAGTGGAATACCATTGTGGACCAGCTGGGAGTGGGTGACGCCAGCCCTCTGCTGCGTGGTGGAGTTGGCAGGAATGCCAGCTATGAGGCCACAGAGCTTCTGGAATACAGCTTCAAGGGAGGGCATGAACTGCAGGTGCCTGGCGACTGGAACAGCCAGCGGGAATCCCTCTTCTGGTATCGTGGCATTGTCTGGTACCAGAAAGAGTTCAACTACCAGCCCCCGGAAGGCAAGCGGGTTTTTCTCTATTTTGGTGGCGCTAACTTTGCCAAGGACGTTTACGTCAATGGTCAGCTTCTTGCGCGACACAAGGGCGGTTTTACCCCTTTCAATACAGAAGTCACTGATTACCTGAAGACCGGTAAAAATGCTGTTGTCGTGAAGGTAAACAGCATGAGCGGCCCGGCCGAAATCCCAACGGAATACAACGACTGGATGAACTTTGGCGGCCTGACCCGTGACGTCATGCTGGTAGAGACGCCGAAGACATTTGTCCGTAACTACAAGCTGCAGTTGAAGAAAGGCAGTGACCGTATCATCAAAGGCTGGGTGCAGCTGGACGGTCGGTCATCAGGCAAAACCATAAAGCTTGCAATTGATGAAGCGGGCATCAGTCAGGCTTTTACCACGGATGAAAGTGGCATAGCCGAGTTTGAATTCGAAGCAGGACTGGAGCTATGGTCTCCGGAATCTCCAAAACTGTACAGCATCACATGGCAGGCCGGTAATGACAGCCTTCAGGATGAAATTGGTTTCCGAAACATTGAGACCCGTGGTGAAGATATTCTTCTTAACGGCAAGCCCGTCTTCCTGCGTGGTGTCTCCATGCATGAAGAATCCTTTCTCCGGGAAGGCCGTGCTGTCAGCCAGGCTGACGCAGAAGCGGCCATTGCCAAGCTCAAGGACCTGAATGCTAACTATGTGCGACTGGCTCACTATCCCCACAACGAGTACATGGTAAGGGCTGCAGACCGGGCCGGGATCATGGTGTGGGCAGAAATGCCGGTCTACCACAACATTCAGTTTGCCAATCCCTGTACTCTTGCCAGCGCCAAGCAACAGTATTCAGAGCTTATTGCCAGGGACCAGAACCGGGCTTCGGTGATTCTCTGGAGTCTGGGCAATGAAACACCAAATAGTGAAGCCCGTAACCGTTTTTTCCTGGCCATGGCTGAGCATGTTCGTGGTCTGGACGATACCCGTCCTCTGACAGCAGCGCTGCTGGGCTTTGATGGAATGGAGGCCATTGGCCGATACGTTGGCACACTGCTGGCTGGCAGGAAAAACATAGTTATAGACCTGTTTACCAATCCTGAACCTGTGACCGTGACTATTAACGATCCATTAGGCGAGATTGTTGATGTTATTGGCTACAACGAATACCTGGGCTGGTATCTTTCTGGACTGCTGGCCGATGGGATGCGGGAAAAAGGGCTGGATGTTACCGAGGCAGAAGTCCGTGAAACCATGCTGAAAGAGATGGAGCAATTTACTCTTCTCACAGCGTTTAACAAGCCTCTGGTGATCAGCGAATTTGGAGCTGGTGCGAAGCAGGGGAAACGAGGTGGACCTCTGGATGTCTGGAGTGAAGATTACCAGGCCCGTGTCTACCAGCAGCAGCTGAAAATGCTCTCCAACAGTCCGGCTCTGCGGGGTTTGTCACCATGGATATTGAAAGACTTCCGTGCGCCCTACAGGCTGAACACCAAAGTTCAGGACTACTGGAACCGTAAGGGGCTGGTGTCTGAAACCGGCGAGGAAAAGCTCGCTTTTAAGGTGATGAGCGAGCATTACAGGGACTTGATGGAAAAAGACTCAGCCCCCCTGAGGATGGAAGCAAAAAGGTAGGCTAACCCGGATATTTCATAAACATGCTCCCGACTCTCGCTGGCTCCTTCCCGCCCCAGGAAAGTTTGGCTCGGTCGACCGTACTCCCCGGTACGGCACTCCCTCACCAAATTCCCTGAGACGACAAGGTTCTGCGCGATAGCCGGGGCAGTTTATGAAACATCCGGGCTGATGCATCTTGTTAAAGACTTTCTCTGATCTTACCCAATAGCTTCGTTACAGGTGCCGCCAGCCCCAGCTCGGAAGGCTGGTCTGGCTGGTACCAGTGCCAGCGGTCACTGTCGGCTACCCGGGCTGAATCCTGGGCAAAGGCTTTTACCGGTGTGATATCCAGGTGGTAGTGGCTGAAGGTGTGGCGAAAAGCGTCCCACTCTTCAAAGCCTTCCATTTCCAGTCCGGTGAGTTTGATGGCTTTGTCTTGCAGGTCTTCATCGTGCTGGATTTCCGGAAAACCCCAGAGCCCTCCCCAGATACCTGAGGGCGGTCGTTTTTCCAGTAGTACTTCACCAAACTGGTTGACCACCATCAGCATTCTGATTGCACGTTCAGGCTTGTCTTTTTTCGGCTTCTTGCCTGGGAAACGGCTTTCTTCACCTGCCTGGTGTGCATGGCAGCTGTCTTGTAATGGGCAAAGCATGCAGGACGGTTTGCTGCGTGTGCAGATCATTGCGCCGAGGTCCATCATGGCCTGGGTGTACTCTGCGGTTCTTTCTGCTGGTGTGTATTGTTCGGCAATAGCCCAGAGTTCCTTTGCCACAGCGGACTGCCCCGGCCAGCCTTCTACTGCTCTGTAACGTGCAAGTACCCTTTTTACGTTGCCATCGAGGATCGGGGCACGGATTCCCATACTGATAGAAGCGATTGCACCTGCTGTGGATAAACCTATTCCCGGCAGAGTGATCAGCTTATCCACAGAGCAGGGAAATTCACCGTCAAACTCATCCACAACCATTTTTGCGGCTTTATGCAGGTTGCGGGCACGGCTGTAATAGCCCAGACCACTCCACAGGTGTAGAACATCATCCTGCTCAGCAGCAGCCAGCTGGGTAACTGTCGGAAAACGTCCCATAAACTTTTCAAAATAGGGAATGACCGTGGCGACCTGGGTCTGCTGCAGCATGATCTCGCTGATCCACACCCGGTAGGGCGAAATGTTTTTCTGCCAGGGCAGATTCTTGCGCCCGTGCCGGTCAAACCATTGAAGCACCTGTTGATTGAATTCTAAGGTTGTTTGGGTCATGGATGGGGTAATGCCGGAATTTTAATGCCGCATTATGACAGCTATTCCCTAAAAGATGAATAATACCAAACAAATTTCGACTTTTTTGATGCTGGAAATTTCAAGACGAAACCGCCCGCTCTGCTCAAACAGAGTATTAATTTAATCTATCAACCCTCTTTACACTGAAAACACTGAGCTACCAATAATCTATGAAGTATTTGGTACAAGCTTCTTAATATTGATGCTCTTTCTTTCAGCTACTGCTGTTAACAGCTCTGTCCAGTTGTCTATGAAAAACCAGTCAAAAAGCCCTCTAATATAATGCCAAAGTGCTTTTTTTGATTTAGAAGAAGTCAATGCATTTTGAAACAGCGGACAGGCAAGTTGCTCTATCTGATCAATAAGAAAAGCGATAAAAGTCAGACAGGCAAAATTGGTCGCCAGATGCTGTTTCCCGTGTCCATAATTATGTTCGAGATTGTAGCCTTGTGTTTTCAGTGTATTAAATGTCTCGTTTTCAATTTTCCATTTAGCGCGCGCACCTCGCATGACTTTTGTCACGTTTTTCTCGGTAAGTTTTATATCAGTCACCCAGGTATTAGTGTATTCCTTACCATTAGGGCTGATTTCTACATATTCCAGGTAGTTAACCAGAACGTCTTTATGAGATTTGTTGATGGGTACGCCATTGGTAAATCTGAACCAGTGTTGATATCCATCCTCATCGGTGTATTTATAACGTGAAACTTCATCCATTTTGTCCAGTTCATCAACGGCCTCATACAGGGATACATGGCTGGTGTCCTTTGCCACCATGATGTAGCTGTAGCCATAGGACTGCACCAGCTTGATCGTTGGACCGTCGGAGTACAAATCATCAAAATTCAGTACCAGTCTGAGGTGTGGATGCTCTCTGGAAATGTTTGCAAGAAGTCGCTTAAGTGCGGTTTTCTCACAGTCATTCTTGGTTGCGTCCACTTGCTGAATTATCGGCTCCGGCATCAAAGGCAGGACTTCTTTTTTTCCTGGTTTGACCAAACAGCATCCTAACAATTGATGATAGTACTGAGGGTTTTTGCTGTTCGGTTTTTTAACACAGCATTCAGCACATTCGATTGTTCCTGAAGCAAAATGCCCGGTGCCATCAACTGGAGCGATATAACCTTCATCGAAATATTCAAATTGTTTTAGCCGACCTGAACGCTGAACGTAAGCAAACAGTTTAGTAAAAAATTTTCGCAAATAACGTGTTTCAATGGGGTCGAGCAAGGCACGGATATGAGTATCACTGGGTACTTTTTCAACACCATAAAGTGATTTTAAATTATGGAGTTTATCTGCATTTTCTTTGCAGTCGTGATCAAATTGTAGTAGCGATGGGTATTTTAAATGCATCACCGCAAGACCGCTCATAATTGCGTCATGCAAAGGTATTTTGGCATGCTGATTATCTGGACGATGGTCAGGAACCTTCTTGGCTTCCTTTGACACAATTTCGATTAATTTTTCTGCAATTGCTTTTCTATTTGACGGTGCCACAGCATTAAAAACTTATAAATCATAATATGTGGCAATAGATGTACTAAAAGTCTGCGACTGAGGGAATAGCTATTTCCCCGCAAACCCTTGGTATCATTGACGAGAATCAACTCTTCGGGAATTGCTG
>JBPCXN010000400.1:0-21083 GCA_051008495.1 Endozoicomonas sp.
TGTCGGACTTAAGCTTTCGAGCATGAAATTCAGTAGAGCGAGTCAGATTTTTCGATGGATTTGTGCGAATAGTTGACCTATTTAAGCAAATTCATCGGAAAATCTGGCCGCTCTTTCTGGATTTCAGGCCGAAATTGCCTTAAGTCCGACAGGCTCCTAGGAAAGGCCATTCAGTCAGACAAAAAAGCCCGTGGTTTATCGCCACGGGCTTTTCCTTTTTCAGGCTTGGTGAAACTGTTACAGTCCCAGGGAAGCCATGTACTTCTCGACGACCTTGGCAGGCAGAGGAATGTAGCCATCCTTGACGACAACTTCCTGGCCCTGCTGAGACAGAACCATCTTCAGGAATTCACGCTCAAGAGGAGACAGCTTCTTGTTAGGCTGCTTGTTCACGTATACGTAGAGGAAACGTGACAGCGGGTAGGAGTTGTTTACAGCGTTATCTGGAGTCGCTTCAACAAAAGCCTGACCGGCTTTCTTGGCCAGAGGTACGGTGCGAACGCTGGAAGTCTTGTAGCCGATACCGGAGTAGCCGATGCCGTTCAGAGAAGAACTGACAGACTGAACTACAGAAGCTGAACCAGGCTGTTCGTTAACATTGTTGCGGTAGTCGCCCTTACACAGAGCTTTCTTCTTGAAGTAACCGTAGGTACCGGATACAGAGTTACGTCCGTACAGCTGGATGGAACGGTTTGACCAGGAACCACTCAGACCGGCGTCACCCCAATTCTTAATATCTTTGGCTTCACCACACTTGCGGGTAGAAGAGAAGATAGCGTCCACTTCAGCCATGGTCAGACCCTTGATGGGGTTGTCCTTGTTGACGAATACAGCCAGGGCGTCAATGGCAACAGGAACGGCGGTAGGCTTGTAACCGAACTTCTTCTCGAATGCAGCCAGTTCCTTATCCTTCATCTTGCGGCTCATTGGGCCGAGGTTTGAAGTGCCTTCAGTCAGGGCGGGAGGCGCAGTGGAAGAACCTGCAGCCTGGATTTGTACATTGACGTTCGGGTAAGTGCGCTTGAAGTCCTCAGCCCAGAGGGTCATGAGGTTGGCCAGGGTGTCGGAACCGACGCTGGACAGGTTTCCGGATACACCACTTGATTTTTTATAAGCAGGGATATCGGCATCGACCATGCTGGCACTGGCGGCTTGAATGCCGGTCGCCAGGGCGATGGTGGTGATCAGGGCTTTCAATTTCATCCTTGGATCTCCTAAGGGATACTTTTTGGCATTGTTATTCTCTACTGGCAGGAACTATAAAGTGACAATGTGACAGTTTTGTGAAAGTTGCGAGAGCAACGTTGATAGAGCAATACAGGCAGCTGGCTATAATATGGCGTTATAAGTGGTCTACAGTTAGTTAAGAAACGTCTTTGAGCTAGCAGGAAACTTGAAATATCGATCTTCCAAATGATTGATTGATCAGGGAGCTTTCTTATTTATTCTATTGTTTTTCTGACTGCAGTGAATCGTCAAAAACGAACGCTTGCACTGTAAGGGCTTCTGGGACAAGCAGCATTTGTCAGAAAAATGGCGGTTACAGGGAGGTCATGTTATGAACATAGGTGGGCCAACAGAGCCAAATGGTTCTGGCAGGTTTGTTGGAAGGGATCGAGTTCCCCAGGCTGGCGTTAATAAAAATTTAAAAAGAGGCGTAAAAGACAATAGGCTTTTGATTGCAAAAACAGCAAATTCAGAGCCGTCAGTAAAAAATTTTTTTGGTCGATTAATCATATTTTTAAAAAACCCCCCACGTTATCTTTCTGAACTGAGGAAGGATAAAAGGTATTTAGCAGATGAAGTAAAAAATGGTGGATTTACTCCCATTGAAAATCGAAAAATTCGAAGAACGAATGAACAAATCGGGAGTGTGGTAAAAAAGGAATTTAACAATCGATTGGAAAGAAAAGATAAAGATCTTCCAAAATATCTCACCGCCCCTGCTGACAGTCAGCAAAATCATCCAGAATATCTACACACATTGAAGCATCAGGTCAGTAGAGAGCTTGGTCCGGCTGGGGGGGCTGCAACAGATGTAGGCCTGCCGAAACAAGTACGGGAAGAGATGCAGGCACAAGTCCATAAAGAGTTGAAGGCAAGTCATAAAAAAAATAAATCTGTCTCGAAAGGAATTGTAGATGTTATTTACCAAAGTGACAGGCTCCAGGTTTTAACAGATGAAATCAAAGAGCAACAGGAGACGCTGGATGCTTATCGTGCACGCCTTGACCATATGAGCTGGTACCAGACGAAAGAAAAAGACAGAGCTTATGGGGAAACACGAGTATTTTCTCGATCTGAGCTGAAGAAAGAAGTAGCAACTCTAGAGAGAAAAATTACAATGAGGCTTCGGGAGCAACAAAGGATTAGATCTGAAAGGACCCGTTTGCATGATTTTGAACGGGAAACAGAGCCCGTTGTAGATTCTCTTAAAGCCACAGTGGAAGAATTTCAGAGGAAGGTTAATAAAGCAGTTGAATTTACAACAACAAAAGATCATGACCCGGTTTCGCAAAGAATTCTACGTGAACCAGATAACTTCAAGAAAGTGTACCAGTACAATGTAGAGGAATGTCTATCGGACTTAAGGGATCGGGATATTCCAAATGCGGAGAATCAATTTCTTGCTGCGAAAGGAAAGGCTCGAGAAGAACGAGAAGTAGCAGCGCAAATCCATGCTATGAGGTTGGCAACACAGAGACTGACAACGATCACGGAATCTTCGAAAGATCTTGATGAGATGAACGAAAGGATAAGCTCCTATCTTAACGGGAAGACTGAAAGCCTTTTACCAGAAAGACTAGAGGTAGAAGAGCCCGCTGAACAAAAAAAACCTCAACCTGCTAGCGATTACCCTCAATACTACCAACTCGAAGATAGTCTCGCTAGTGATGACTTAAAGAGTGGCAAAAAATTTGAAGACAATCCGTTTGCAGACCCATCACAGGAAGATAATAAATAGAACACCTGAAATTTGCCCGCTACTCTGAAAATACCCGCCTGCAACCGCAAGCGGGTATTTTTTTGCAGTTGCTGCTGTGGACTGGATATAATTGAAAGCGATTTTCGAGTCAAAAAACACCGAAAAGAACTAAAAATAGAATAAATCGGGGGGGCTCACATGAAGTCCGGCTGGAGTGCAGCATGCAAGGCAGTCGCCGGTATTGATCGATTCACGGATAAAACCGGTCAATTGCTGAGCTGGCTCAATCTTTTCCTGGTATCGGCGGTCTGTATAACCGTTATCCTTCGCTACTGGCTTAACACCGGCTCCATTGCTCTGCAGGAGTCGGCCATGTACCTGCATGCCCTGATTTTCCTTGGTGCCAGTGGCTATACGCTGCAGCAGAAAGAGCACGTCAGGGTCGATATCTTTTATCGCCGCATGTCCAGCAGGAAAAAAGCCCTGGTGGACAGCCTGGGCACACTTCTTTTGCTTATTCCGGTCTGTGTCTTTATTGGCCTGATGAGCTGGGATTATGTTGCACAGTCCTGGACAATTCGGGAAACATCAACAGATCCCGGCGGGCTTCCCATTGTTTACATCCTGAAAAGCCTGATTCTGGTTTTGGCCTTCACACTTTTACTGCAGGGTGTGGCTGAAGGGTTACGTTCTCTCATGATTCTGGCTGGTAAAAACGAACAAATGAGGGAAAGCGAACATGGCTGAATATATCCCCCTGCTGATGTTTGCCTGTGTCTGTATCGTGCTGCTGGCCGGTTACCCTGTCGCTTTTTCTCTTGCGGGCACAGCACTGATCTTTGCCGGTGCAGGGCACCTGGCAGGTTATTTTGACACTGCCTTTCTGGGCGCTCTGCCCAGCCGCCTGTTTGGCATCATGACCAACCAGACGTTGATGGCTGTCCCCCTGTTTGTGTTCATGGGCGTCATGCTGGAAAAATCGCGGGTGGCTGAGAACCTTCTGGAGAGTATGGCGAGCCTGTTTGGCCAGTTAAGAGGCGGATTGGGTCTGTCAGTTACTATTGTGGGGATGTTGCTGGCCGCCAGTACCGGCATCGTAGGGGCAACTGTGGTGACCATGGGGCTGCTATCCCTGCCCACCATGCTTAAGAGAGGCTATTCGCCGAAGCTGGCAACCGGGACCATCTGTGCGACAGGTAGCCTGGGGCAGATCATCCCTCCTTCTATAGCCCTGGTTCTGCTGGGGGATGTGTTATCCAGCGCATACCAGCAGGCCCAGTTGAAAATGGGTGTTTTCTCACCAAAGACCGTTTCTGTTGGGGATCTATTTGTTGCTGCATTGATTCCCGGGCTGCTGTTGGTTCTGGCCTATGCCGTCTACATCATGGTGGTGGCCTGGCTGAAGCCTGATTCGGCTCCGGCACTGACAAAGGATGAGCTGGAGGAGAAAAACAGTGATGGACTGAGCACGTTGATCATCAATCTGATTCCTCCCCTGTTGCTGATTGGTGTCGTACTCGGTTCTATCCTGATTGGTGCGGCAACACCGACTGAAGCCGCTGGTGTTGGCGCCATGGGAGCCATGGTACTGGCTCTGGCAAAACGACAGCTCAGTCTCGCCACCTTTGCCGCGGTTGCAAAGTCCACGACACAGGTCACCTGTATGGTGTTCCTGATCCTGATAGGCGCCTCGATCTTTTCGCTGGTGTTCAGAGGGTTCGGAGGCGAAGAGATGATTCACGGTTTGTTCTCCAGCATGCCCGGAGGCGTTTTTAGCGCCATGCTGACGGTGATGCTGGTGATGTTCCTGCTGGGCTTCATTCTGGATTTTATCGAAATCACTTTTGTGATTGTGCCAATGGTGGGGCCGGTTCTTCTGGCCATGGGCGTTGACCCGGTCTGGCTCGGAATCATGATCGCTGTAAACCTGCAAACTTCATTTTTGACGCCGCCTTTTGGTTTTGCCCTGTTCTATCTGCGGGGGGTGGCGCCGCCGGAGGTGGCGACTTCCGACATTTACAAGGGCGTAGCGCCTTTTGTCCTGATTCAGCTTGCGTTGCTATGCGCGCTGGCTGTCTGGCCAGAGCTGGCTACCTGGCTCCCAGAAAAGGTTTATGGATAAGTTAAAAGAACACGAATCATCCGGAGAAAAAAATGGTCGAAAAAAATGATGAGATCCCTGGCCCTCAAGGTGAACTGACACTGAAGGTGCTGGCCGATAACCAGTCAAGAAACTGTACGGGGGACGTGTTCGGCGGCTGGGTCGTGCTTAACCTGGATCAGGCCGGGGAAATTATGGCCAGGAAAGTGGCCGGTGGGCGCGTGGTGACAGTCAGTATTGGCTCCATGAGCTTTATGAGACCGGTGCAGGTAGGAGATATTATTGGCTTCTATACCCGCGTCACAGAGGTGGGTAAAACCTCCATAAAAGTGGTAGTGGAGGCCTGGGTTGAGAACAGGCATGGCAGCACCAAATTAACAGAGACCAGCATGGTTTTTGTTGCCATTGATACCAGCGGCCGGACCCAGAGAATCAGTGATCGATAGGAGCCTGACCGGGAACAGGCAGGCTCCTATCGATCTGCCCTGATCGTGCCGACCCAGCTATCCAGAAGCGCTTTCATGCGAGCGTAGGTGACGGGCTTGTCCATAAAGTCGTTCATGCCGACATCCCGGCAGGTTCTTTCTATGGACGGTAAAACGTTGGCGGTCAGGGCAATGATGGGGACGCTGGCGTAGGCACTGTCTGAAGAGCGGATCAGCCGGGTTGTTTCAATACCGTCCATTTCCGGCATCATCAGATCCATCAGGATCAGGTCGAACTCTTGGCTTTCCAGCTTAAAGATGGCGTCCCGTCCATTTTCTGCCAGCACGAAGCTGAAGCCCAGTTTCTCCATCAGTTTCCCGGTCACATGCTGGTTGACCGGATTGTCTTCCACGATCAGGATGCGAAGGTTTTCTATCGGATTGTCAGGCCTGTCAGACATTGGAGGCTGCCTGTTAAAAAGTATCCCTTTTAGGCTATCTGATCATCCCGGGATTTCTTTACCGGGACAATGCCATCGCTTGCAAGGTTCAGGCGGAATGGTGTCAGAGAGCTTAGCCCCAGGCAGGGGCATCTGGCAGGCAAAAAAAACGACAGCGACTTGTGGCTGCCGTTGTTATCCAGAGTTGGATGGAGTCAGAAACCCTAACAGGAGTTCTTGAGCGCACACTTTACGGCATTACAGCCTGACAGAGAAATACTGTTTCCTTTCAAGTAGCCTGTTGATTCAGCCTTTACGATATATGAGCGCCGCCTCAGTTGTTCAGAGTTAATATTGTCCTACCTGCACCGGGTCTCAACGGCAAAAAGGTTGTTGAGCTCCAGCTCCAGGATGTCTCCGGAATGCAGAGGGCCAACACCGGCAGGTGTGCCGGTAAGAACCACATCACCTGGCTCAAGAGTGAAGTGGCGACTGATATAACTGAGCAGCCCGGGAATAGAAGTCAGCATATGGGCAGTCGTGTCCTGTTGCCTGGTTTCGCCATTGATCTTCAGGCTGAAATGAATGTCTTCCAGGTCTTTGATGTGCTCGCTGGCGACAAAACCAGACAATGGACAACTGTCGTCAAACGCCTTGGCGATCTCCCAGGGCAGCCCCTTGCCTTTCAATGTGCTCTGGACTTCCCGAAGCGTCAGATCAAGAGCCAGGCCGAAAGCCTGGATGGCCTTCAGCGCCTCATCTTCACTGGCGCTGTTCAGGCGTGAGCCAATCAGCAGGGCGATCTCGGTTTCAAAGTGAACGGCTCCACGGTTCTGTGGGATAGTGAGCTGGTGCTCGAGATGTGTCAGGGCTGTCGCTGGCTTGAGAAAAAGAACCGGGTCATCGGGCAGTGGGTTGTTCAGTTCCTGGACGTGTTCCGCATAATTTCTACCGACACAGACTACCTTTCCCGCTGGGAGATCGATACGGTCGCCACTGAGCCAGTGATGCCTGTACTTCATAAGGCTTCCTTATTATTCTACCGTTGTAGTTATTATTGCTGCGTTTTTAGGGCTTTATACGTCAGTATTGCGGGTAATGCCAGTCTCCGTGCTACTGACTGACACTACAGGCCTACGGCCTAAGGAGCGAGCCATGTCTGAACAACTCCACCTGAACATCCAGGACCTGCATGATTTACTGGAAGGCCAGCCAGTAGACGACTGCACTGCGGGCGCCCTGAAGCAGATCACGGATGAAATCCAGCTGGCTCTGGCCCAGGCAGAGGGAGAGATACCTCTCCAGGACTATAACGAGCAGCTGGAGCAGGAGGCGATCCGTTTCGGGGAGGAGCATCCGGCCATTTCCCAGGCGATCCGGCAGGTGATCACAACACTTTCGAGTATCGGGATCTGAAGCCCGCTGAAAAATAACGCAGGTTCTTCGTTCAGGGTTTTCCCATGATGAAGGCCTATTTCCGGCTGAAATGATGAGTGTCCATTAATTAACGGACTGTCAGTGCTGTTGTGCTATGATGTCCGGCCTGATATCTGCTGCCGCGAACCTTCATGACCTGAAGCTGGAGGGGGCTTTGACCCGTTCATGGTGGCAGAACGCAAGGTCCTAGGAGTCTGACCGAGAATAGACAGCTCGGCCTGAAATCCAGAAAGAGCGGTCCATTTTTCCGATGAATTTGATTGAAGAGGCCCACTATTCGCACAAATTCATCAAAAAAATGGCCTCGCTCTACTGAATTTCTTACTCGACCACTATTCTCGGTCAGGCTCCTAGCAGGACTGACAGTTAGAAAAACAAACTGAGCGATAGGTATGCCTACTACACCTCCGATATCCCTGGACAAGAGCAAGATCCGCTTCCTTCTGCTGGAAGGTGTGCATCAATCCGCTGTGGAGATACTGGAAGCTTCCGGTTACACGAACATTGACTATGTCTCCAAGGCGCTGCCTGGGGACGAGCTCAAGAGAAGAGTGGCGGATGCTCACTTCATCGGCATCCGATCCCGGACTCAGTTGACGGAAGATGTGTTTGCGGCGGCTGAAAAGTTGATTGCTGTGGGCTGTTTCTGCATAGGCACTAACCAGGTTACACTTCAATCTGCGACGGTGCGCGGGATTCCGGTATTCAATGCGCCATACTCCAACACCCGCTCAGTGGCAGAGCTGGTTCTGGCCGAAGCTATCCTGCTGCTTCGCGGCATTCCGGAAAAAAATGCCCTGGCTCATCGTGGAGGCTGGAAGAAAAGCGCCAGTAACTCCTATGAAAGCCGAAGCAAGAAGCTGGGTATTGTCGGCTATGGCAACATTGGCAGCCAGCTCAGTATCCTGGCGGAATCCCTGGGCATGGAAGTTTACTTCTATGACGTAGTTACCCGGCTTTCCATGGGGAACGCCAAACAGGTCAGTGATCTGAACAAACTGCTCGCCATGTCTGATATTGTCAGCCTGCATGTGCCTGAAACGCCGGCTACCAAGTGGATGATGGGTGAAGAGCAGCTTGCCGCCATGAAAGACGGCAGTGTTCTGATCAATGCCTCCAGAGGAACCGTCGTCGACATTCAGGCCCTGGCCTCAGCAGTAGAGACCGGAAAATTGCTGGGAGCCGCCATTGATGTGTTCCCGGAAGAGCCCCGTTCCAACAATGATGAATTCCTCAGCCCGCTGCGTGGGCTGGACAATGTCCTGCTGACCCCACACATTGGCGGCAGCACCCAGGAAGCTCAGGAAAACATCGGGCGGGAAGTAGCGGAGAAGTTCATCATGTACAGCGACAACGGTACAACACTGTCGTCTGTGAACTTTCCGGAAGTGGCGCTGCCGACCTATACCGGCAAACATCGATTGCTGCATATTCACAAGAATGTGCCGGGCGTTCTGGGTTCCATTAACCAGACCTTCTCTGAGAACAATATCAACATCAGTGGCCAGTTCCTGCAGACCAACGAGCACGTAGGTTATGTGGTCATCGACGTTGATGCCGACAGCAGCGAAATCGCTCTGGAAAAACTCAAGGGTATTGAAGGCACAATCCGCTGCCGCATTCTTTACTGATTTATCTATCAGTGTTCGTCAATCAGGTCAGAACTTGTTCAAGTCAAACTGGCCTGGTTGATTCCAGCTCCTGCCTTTCACAATCAGCTCACATTCACTTGTATAGCCTAAAGCAGTATATAGCTACAGGGTCACCATCATAATAAGCAGTCTAAAAATGATGACCCACTTGCTACTGGTTGAAGACAATACAGAGCTTGCCGGCTCCCTGGCGGATTATCTGTCGGAAGTCGGGTTTGAAGTCGATTTCGCATTGGAGGCCGGCTTCAATGGCCTGACTGACAATATTCCACAGGCGGAGGGAGTCACCCTCGATGCAGATCGTAACCTGTATATCGTCAGTGAGCCTAATTTGATCTATCGTTTCAGTCAGTCAGTCAGAGTGATAACAGTGCAGACTGTTGTCATCTTTGCTGCCGCTAACCCCCGCTCAGTTTGAAAAGCATTTCTTTTGGCTTACTTTGCCATCATCCTCAGCGCTTCAATCTCATCGGCCCAGATGGACTCATCAATGGTTTCCAGCACCATGGGAATACCGTTAAAACGCTCATCTGCCATGATGTAGCGGAAAGCATGCCAGCCAATTTCTCCTTCGCCCAGGCTGTGATGGCGATCCTTACGTGAACTCAGCTCACATTTGGAATCGTTGAGATGCATGCCTTTCAGATACCGGAAGCCAACCACCTGTTCGAACTCTGCAAAAGTCATTTCGCAGGCTTCAGGAGTTCGAAGGTCGTAGCCAGCAGCAAAGGTGTGGCAGGTGTCGAGGCAGACACCGACACGATTTTTATCCTCAACTCCGTCTATGATTTCCGCTAGCTCCTCAAAGCGCCAGCCCAGGTTGCTGCCCTGCCCGGCGGTATTCTCGATGACAGCGATAACGCCTTCTGACTGGTCCAGAGCCTGATTGATGGACTCCGAAATACGGGCCAGACAATCGGGAATGGGCATTTTGCGCAAATGGCTGCCAGGGTGGAAATTCAGGCGGTCGAGTCCCAGTTGCATGCAGCGTTGCATTTCATCAATGAAGGCATTCCGGGATTTTTCCAGCGCCTCCTGCTCCGGGTGCCCGAGGTTAATCAGGTAGCTGTCATGGGGCAGAATCTGTTCCGGGAGATAGCCGTATTCCTCGCACCGGGCTCTGAACAGTTCTATGTTTTTATCAGTAAGGGGTTTGGCCTGCCACTGCCTCTGGTTCTTGGTGAACAGTGCAAAGGCCGTAGCCCCTATGTTGTGGGCATTAACCGGGGCGTTTTCCACCCCTCCGGCTGCGCTGACATGGGCGCCGATGTATTTCATTAAAGACGGATTCCTGTCTGTGGATAACTAATATAGGGTTCAATGCCCATGATTGATGAGAAGAATCTACAGTGTGCATTGATCTATGTCAGCAGGTAGTTTGCTGTGACTGTATGAGAATCCGCATCTGTTACTTTTTAACCTTTCCATGCTGGGAGAGCCTTTGTGAGAAAAGCAGCCATCACCTTTTTCCTGATATTCATGATGCCAGTGTCGGCATTTGCCGCTCCGGCCACTTCCGGTACGGGTTCTGGCCCTGGCGCTTCTGCCTCTTCCGGTTCTGGCTCTGGAGTTCCCGAGCTTGTCGTCAGGTTCGTCAAAGACACTCACTATGAGGTGCTGCCCGGGAAAAAAGCTGAAAAGCCGGTGGTGGTTGAAGCCTTTTCCATTTATTGCCCTGCCTGCTATCGTTGGGAACAGAATGCCATTGGCCCCCTGAAAGAGAGGCTGGACAAGCAAGGTGTCGAGTTCAGGCAGATGCATGTCTCCTTCATGGGGGGGTACGCTAAACAAATTAGCCAAGTACTGTCAGTCACCTATGGCACAGATAAGTACCAGACGGTAAAAATGGCTCTGTTCAAGCCTATCCAGGAACAACAGATTGGCGACTGGAAAAGTGTCAAGGACTTCCTCGCTACCGTGGAAAAGGCCGGCTTGAGTGATAAGGAGTGGAAACTGGGTCTGAATGCCCAGGTTGTGCGCGACAGGCTGGAAGACTGGAAGAAAGCTCAGCAGACGTTCAGAGCCGTGCCTGGATTTGTAGTCAATGACAAGTATCTGATCAAGGTGGGCAGCATCAAGTCCTTTGATGAGTTTTACAGCCTGGTTGATTACCTGCTTGAGAAAAAATAAGAGGCGCTTATGACCCTGGCCAGAATCTGGAGCGAGTTTCGCCACAGTCCCATGACAGCCATTAGAGACTGGCAGAACCACCGGCAGACCTGGCTGATCATGCTGACTACGGCGGTCTTCCTGGAAATATGTGCCCTGGGTTTTCAGTATGTTCTGGAACTGAACCCCTGCGAGCAGTGCGTTTACCAGAGGCTGGCTGTAATGCAGCTGGGTTTTGCCGCACTGGTCATTATGGTCTTACCCAGAAACAGGCTGTTCAGACTGGCAGGGTATCTGATCTGGATCAGTGGGGCGGCTTATGGTCTGCAGGAAGCGCTGTTACAGATAGAGAACTACGCAAACTTCAACCCTTTCTTCTCTACCTGTAGCCTACTCCCAAGCTTTCCTCTTGGTCTGCCGCTGCATGAATGGTGGCCTGGAATGTTTCAGCCAACAGGGCTTTGTGGCGAGGATAGCTGGACCTTTCTGAGCCTGAATATGGGCCAGTGGATGACGTTTATTTTCGGCCTCTATATCCTTGCCGCGTTTGTTTGCCTGGCCAGCCAGCTGCTGGGGAAGAAAACAGCAGCTCCATCTGCTTGACACTGATTCCAGGCGGGATACCGATGATGGCACGCGATCACTCGCTGTGCCCGAGGCAATGGCGACGGCAGAATCCCTGACATGCTGCTGTTGTTTGCGAGTTGTTCTCTTTTCTGAGACTCTTGGGGCAGAGTCAATCGCACAGTGCTGGAGGGGCGGTTCGTGAGCGATCTTAAAGAAATTCACTATGTAGAGATTCCGGCGAAAGACCTGGAGGCCACCAAGGCGTTTTTTATCAAGGCGTTCGGCTGGTCATTTGAGGACTTTGGTCCAGAATACACGGCATATACCAGCCCGGGGGGTTACGGCGGGTTTTACCAGTCTGAGCTGTCTTCAAACACAGAGGGAGGCGCAGCACTGGTGGTCTTTTACTGCAGGGAGCTGGAAAAGACACTCCGTGACGTGAAAGACGCTGGTGGAGTGATCAACAAAGAGATTTTCCCATTCCCCGGCGGTCGACGTTTTCATTTTATTGAACCGAGCGGTAACGAGTTTGCGGTCTGGTCTGACTGCTATTCTCGGTCAGGCTCCTAGATGGCTACATGTTTTTTCGGAATGACAGCAGCAGTTTGTGCGGTACCGAGGGGTTATCCAGAAACTGCCTGCAGTCAAAATCAGGTGACAGGAAGTCGGTGATACCTGATCTGACCGCCAGCTGTTTACGGCTGAGTTTGCGAAAGCCCATGCGCCAGTCGGGGAATTGTCGTGTATCCGAGATGCCCCGGGTCAGCAGCAGGGTGGAATGGTGACGCGGATCGATAAGGATTCGCTGGTAGAGTTCGCTGATGGTGTTTTCAGCGCCCTCCAGCACCTGTATGAACACACCTTCACTGTAGAGCAGCATGCCAGTCACATTAAGCTTCTGGTTATTGCGGCGGCAGCTGTTGAGGATTTCAGTCAGGTTCTGGTCATTCAGCAGCTTTGACGCCGCGCTGGTGTAGACAATGTAGTGGATGTCTTCGCTCATGTCCGCCTCCCTGCGACAGGCTCTGACTATAGAAATACCTTATACAGTAAGAAAAAGTAACCCCTTCACAGTAAAGCGGACAACCATTTCATATACTCTTCACGGGCCTCAGGCAGTTCATTGGGCAGGTGATGCCTGGCACCTTCCAGATAGAGAACCTGAGGCCTGGTGAACAGGCGACTCAGAACCTGGATATTGTGTTTGGCGTCAATCGTCCTGTCGCAGGTTCCCTGGATGATCAGGGGGCTGATACTGCTCTTGCTGCTAACGGACTCTATCTTTCGAATCCATCGACCCAGCGCAGAGACCCACTCGGTGGGCAGCACCCTTGGCGTCAGAGGGTCGCTATAGGCAAATTTGAGAAATGCCTCGTCACGACAGTTATCGGTGAAATTACGGGATAGCTGTCTGATAAAGGGCCGCAGAAGATACAGCTGAAGACGGCCCAGGCGCCATAACCACGGACGAACCAATGGTGCAGAAAGAACGACTTTGTCAAAAGGTGAACTTTCCCCGCTCCCTGCCAGCTCCATCAGCAGATCCGTCAGAATGGCGCAGCCAGTGCTTTGCCCGTAAGCGTGCCAGGGTGCAGGTAGCTGGTTCTGGCAAAGCTTCAGAATGTCTTTCAGGATCAGGGTATATCTGCCGAAGTCCGGAATGGAAGCCGGACTGCCGCTGGAAAGACCGTGGCCCGGGAGGTCAAAGGCAAAGACACTGTAGCCACTTTCCAGCATAAATTTCAGGATATGCGGGAACAGCCCAACGTGGTCGTAATAACCGTGCAGAAGAAAGAAGGTGCCCCTGGCTTGTTCTTTTCTGTAGATATGACAGGCTACTCGATAGCCCTGGGTGTCAATATGGCCCAGTTCGTGACGCACGCCGTCTAGCTGGTTTTCCAGATCTATCCCGTAAAAAGAGAAATAGTCTCTTTCATGCATGCCGGGCGTGTGTTGTAAGCCGGTAGAGGAAAGATCCAGAGGCTTAAGCTGAATTTTTAACTGAGCGATATCCAATGCTGTGCCGCCTGAAACAACTGAATGTTATCAGCACAAGGCGCTCTTGTGCTGCCAGAGACCCTGGATTTCAGGGCCTCTGTTGGGAGCCTGACCGAGAATAGACAGGTCGGCCTAAAATCCAGAAAGAACGGCCACTTTTCGTTAGAAAGCGGATGAGAATCTCGATAAATTCGATTGAATAGGCCCGCTATTCGCACGAATTTATCGAAAAATTTGACTCGTTCTACTGACTCTTGCCATAAAGAGTAATCTCGATCGCTATTCCCGGTCAGGCTCCTAGAAAAAAAGAGCAGAATGAAGATCGAGATGCACTGACCTGTCAGGCCTTTTCCAAGTCCCTGATATTGACCTTAATCTCTTTTTTGGAAACCACCTCTCTTTTGGTTCCGCCGTCTGGAGTGCGCTGTTTCTTGATGTACTGAACCAGGATCATGCCCCTTTCGGAGCTCAGGTTGTGCATAAAGGTCATTTCCAGATCCCGGTACAGCGGGTGGTTCATGATCACTTTGTCGCCGGCCTTGAAGCCTTCAACGATACTTTCAGCCCTGTTGTTGAGGGTTTCGACAATTTTGCGGATGTCCTCGATCACCTGCTCACCGTCGGGAATGGGTTTTGGCAGAAGGTCCTGAACGTTGTTCTCAAGCTCTTTTGATAAGCGACCGTCTTCGTGCAGTTTGCGGGTGATGCGATTAAAGAAGACGATTTCCTGTACGCCCCGGGTCGAGCGGATCTTGTGATAGCGGTCAAGATCGTTCAGGTCCAGGGACAGGAAGACATAGCCGGGAAACAGCGTTTCCTCTCGCAGCAATCCTCTGACGGACTGTTTCACCAGTGGACTGTATACATCAAACCCCTGTGTTTCGAGGTTTTCAACGGCACGCTGCTCCTGACGTGTGCGGGTCTTGAGCAGGTACCAGCCCTCTTTCAAGCACTCTTGCTTAGACATACCTTATCCCTGAATGTCGGCTGAGTTCATGAGGCGCAGATACACCCCTGATGTTGCGTGGCTCCGCGGCCATCCTCCAACAGGGGTCATTATAAGGGGCAATAGAGGCTGATGGACAGGCCTGTCTATGCTGTTTCTGGCTGGTCGTCAGTAGGGCCATGAGGATGACAACTCGGTCAAAAAATGATGATAACGGGCAGGCCTTAATTCTCAGGATCTTGTCATGATTTGTAAAGATGTAGAAGCCGAAAACTGAAAGTATTTGATGTCAGTATTGTTACGGGCAGGGGATGAGCTGATGGGGCGGCCAGCACTCAGTGATGATATCTGGGTGAGTCTGTCGAAGAGCTATTGCATCATGTGTAGGTCGGATTAGAACCCTTGGGTTCGTAATCCGACCTTGTATCATTACCTGGAAGCTTCTTCCAGCATAGCTACCGCAGGCAGCTTCTTGCCTTCAACGAACTCCAGGAAAGCACCACCGCCAGTGGAAATGTAGGAAACCTTTTCCTTGATGTTGTACTTGTCGATGGCCGCCAGAGTGTCGCCGCCGCCAGCAATGGAGAAGGCTTCGGATTCGGCAATGGCCAGGGACATGGAACGTGTGCCCTCGCCGAACTGATCAAATTCAAATACGCCAACCGGACCGTTCCACAGGATAGTCTTGGCAGACTTCAGCACTTCGTTGAACAGCTTCTGTGTTTCTGGACCGATATCGAAGATCATGTCATCGTCTTCTACTTCAGACACCAGTTTGACAATCGCTGTCTCGTTTTCATCGAACTTCTTGCCGCAGACCACGTCTACAGGCATTGGCACGTTCACCTTTTCCATCAGCGCCTTGGCGTTAGGGATCAAGTCTTTTTCGTACAGGGACTTGCCGACATTGTGACCGGCAGCCGCCAGGAAGGTGTTGGCGATACCACCGCCAACGATCAGTTGGTCGCAGATGTCAGACAGGGATTCCAGAACGGTCAGCTTGGTGGAAACCTTGGAGCCACCGACGATAGCGCACATTGGGCGTTGAGGCTTACCCAGGGCTTTACCCAGGGCATCCAGTTCACCGGCCAGCAGTGGGCCAGCGCAGGCAACGTCAGCAAACTTGCCAACACCGTGAGTGGAAGCCTGGGCGCGGTGAGCGGTACCGAAAGCATCCATTACGTAAACGTCGCACAGAGCCGCCATTTTTTTGGACAGTGCGTCGTCATCTTTCTTCTCACCCTTGTTGAAGCGGACGTTTTCCAGGATCACCAGCTCGCCTTCAGCCACTTCGAAGCCGCCTTCAACCCAGTCCTTGATCAGACGCACTTCCTTGCCCAGCAGGTTGCCGATGTAGTCAGCAACTGGCTTCAGAGAAAACTGCCCATCGTATTCGCCTTCAGTTGGACGACCCAGGTGGGAAGTAGCCATGACTTTAGCGCCAGCTTCCAGAGCCAGTTTGATGGTTGGCAGGGAAGCCAGGATGCGAGCGTCGCTGGTGACTTTGCCGTCTTTAACTGGAACGTTCAGGTCTTCACGGATCAGGACGCGCTTGCCGGCCAGATCAAGATCAGTCATTTTCAATACGTTCATGAGGGTTCCTTCTGTAAACGAACCATGTCTCGAACTCTGTGATGAGTTATACGACCCTAGCCGCAAGAGACAGAAAGTTATGCTAACCACTCCGGATGACAGAACACCGGTGCGGCTGACTGGAAAACGAAATGCGGGCGACAATAGCACAATTCAATGCGTGTCGGTACGTAGAGATTAGCGGACGCAGCGGCTGCATGACCTGTGTCAGGGTGATTATCAATCTATAACGGAAATACCCGAAACTCACCTGCAATCAACGTCACTTAACGGCTCCTAGCCAGTGACTGGCGACATCCAGCATTCTGTTTGAGAAGCCCCATTCGTTGTCAAACCAGCAAAGCAGCTTGATCAGCTTCCCTGAGGCGACCTTGGTCTGGGTGCCGTCGATGATGCTGGAGCGGGCATCATGGTTGAAGTCCACCGAGGCGTGGGGTTCATTGGAGAAGCCCATGATGCCTTCCAGCCTGCCATGGGTGGCCTGTTCAAGTATCCGGTTTACTTCCGCTTCAGAGGTGCTGTTCCTGACATGAAGACAGAGGTCGATGCAGGATACATTGATAGTAGGAACCCTGACCGAGTTGGCTTCGAAACAGCCCTGCAGTTCAGGCAACAGCCGGTCAATACCTTTTGCCAGGCCGGTATCCACCGGAATAATAGACTGCAGGGCGCTGCGGGTCAGGCGCAGGTCACTCTGGTGATAGGCGTCAATGACCGGCTGGTCGTTCATGGCGGAATGAATTGTCGTGATAGAGCCGTATTCTATGCCCAGAGCGTCATTCAGTGTTTTGATCACCGGAACTATGCAGTTGGTGGTGCAGGATGCGCTGGAGACAATCCGGTGTTCCGGGCTGAGGTCGCCCTCATTGATGCCATAAACAATGGTGGCGTCGACATCCGACTGGGCGGGTTGTGAAAATAGAAGTCTTGGTGCCCCACTCTCTATGTGCTGTTCTGCTACCGTGCGTTTCTTGAAGGAGCCGGAGCACTCCAGCAACAGGTCGATTTCCATGTCGCGCCAGTTGATATTGGCGGGTTCAGATTGATGCAACACTCTGATGCGATCGCCGGCAACAATCAGGTGATCCTGTTCAGTGGCGACTCTGGCCGGGAAACGGCCATGAGTGGTGTCGTAGCGGGTGAGGTAGGCCAGGGTGTCGAGATCAGACAGTTCGTTAATCGCCACAATTTCCAGCTTATGGCGATAGCCGTTCTCATAAAGCGCTCTGAGGACACATTGACCAATGCGGCCATAACCGTTGATGGCAAGCCTGTAACTCATGGGCTGTCTGACACCTTCTGCAGGAAAGCAAAGGGCTTAGTATATACGGAAAGGCCGACGGATAATGCCTTCTGGAAAGGCATTATCCTGACAGGAAAGGGTCAGGCGACCGCTTTTTCCTTCTCTTCAGCGGCTTCTTGCACATCGGACTCTGCGGCCGGTACGCCGCTATTTTTCACCAGCAGAAGAGAAGAAACAGACAACAGACCGCAGGCGGCCATGACTGCCGCCATAGGCAGAGCTGTGCCATCGTGCAGCGCTCCAACCATGGCCGTAGTGGCGCCACCGATACCAAACCTCAGGGCGCCGGCCATGGCGTTGGCGGTTCCGGCGGATTTAGGGAAGTGTGACAGGGCCAGGGCGTTGGAATTTGGGCCGGTCAGACCGATGCAGCCTACATACAGAACCACGGGAATCATGATGCCGACCAGCCCACCCATGCCAGTTTTAGCATTCAGCAGCATAATCATGGCTGCTGTTGCGGCCAGGAAGCTGCCAATCCGCAGAATGCCGAACAGTTCCATGCGGCCTATCAGACGCATGTTGATCATGTTCATGGTGGCCATGGCCAGAATGTTGACACCGAACAGCAGGCCATAGGACTCCGGCTCAACCCCGTAAAGTTCTATGTAGACAAAGGGGGAACCGGCGATGAAAGCAAACATGCCGCCAAAGAAAAAGGCATGGCAAAGGATACAGCCCATGGCTTCCCGGTTTTTCAGTACGCCCAGGTAGGTGGTGCCCAGTTGTCTGAACGGTATTACCAACCGGTGTTCTTTCGGCAGTGTTTCAGGAACACGCAGCATCGCCAGAGCCATGGCGAGAGTGGCCAGCAGCGCCAGGAAGATAAACAGGCTTTCCCAGCCCCAGTATTTCAGCAGCTGGCCTCCCAGGATAGGCGCAATCAGAGGGGCAACGGTCATCACCATCAAAACAGACGACAGTACCTTAGCACTTTCCTGGCGGGGAAACAGGTCACGTACCATGGCGGGTATCGTCACCATAACCGCCGCGCCAGCCATGGCCTGCAGAACTCTGACAATGATCAGCTGGGTGCCCGTGGTACACATGGCTGCCAATATATTGGTGATGATGTAGGCGAGGATGCCTGGCAGCATGATTTTCTGCCGCCCGAAGCGGTCAGACAGAGGGCCATAAATCAGCTGGCCGAGGGCGAAACCAATAGTGTATGCACTGAGGGTGAACTGGATGCGGCTGAGTGGTTCCCCCATGTCCCTGGCAATGGCCGGCAGTGCCGGCAGGTAAAGGTCGATGGCCATGGGGCCAAGCATAGTGAGGGCGCCAAGCGTCAGGATAAAAAGTAGCCTGTCACTCCTTTTGGAAATATCTACGGTCATTCTTACTGCCTGAATGGGGATAAACTGCTTTTGTCGTTTTGTTCCTTCTGTCTGTAATTCGATGCTGAGCGCGAGGAATGTTCAGGGGTGCTGCTGAAGGACAAAGGAAGCCGTATTTTAAAACTAATGGCTATATAAAGATATTGCAGCTATGAGGCAAATGAATAAATAAAAGATTTCTGTTGATTGCTGCCGGTCTTGAAGCCTGAGCCAGACTGGAAAAGCGGATTGTCATTGGAGAAGGTCGAATCAAGACTATGCTGGCCACTGGGCAAGACTGAGGGTTTTCAGGTGGTTAATTTCAATGGCAGAAACAGCTTGTATTTCTTTTGCGCTTTTATTGGGGCCATAGGCACGGCAGTGATAGCCAAGGCTCAAGGGGAAAGAGTGATTCTGGCCATCGCTGGAGGGAGCGAAGGGCAGCCGGCCATGCCTTCGCATCCAGAACTGGAAATACCTTATGAACCGTTCCGTAGAGTCCTCCCGGGCGTGGTCATCGTCCCTCCGGGGAGTGAAGAGACTGACTTAGGCACGATCGACCCTGTAGAAGAGCTGCATTCCTGGCGGAACCGATCACGGAGATCTGAGGGGGCTAGCTATGGCAAGGGAGAGTACGGGGAGGGGGGCCGGTATGCGAGGAATCATCCGGGCCGTAAAAAGCTTAAAGGAGAAGATGATTCTTCTGTGCTGAGAGCACCCGCGAGAAGGTCAGGGCAGGGTACAGGCGGACCCCCTGGTGGCTCTGCCAGATTCCGGCAGGTGCCGGACCAGCAGAATGGCGGAGGTTCCGGTTCTTCCAACCCAGGCAAGACTGAGTCGGTCGAGAAAGAAAGTATGAAAAAAGAGAATCCACCTTCCGGCCAGAAAAAACAACCTGTTAAAAGTCTTCGGGAGATGGCTCTGGCGACTCTGGGACTGGATCAGGAATTACCTCAGAAGATCGTTCAGGAGCGATTGGTCGAAATCCAGCAGGAAAAGGGGCTTCTCGCTGCCCTGCAGGTACTGTATGTATACCTGCAATGGCTTGGTTATTTGCCAAAAGAGTGGGAGAAGGGGTTGGAGCATTTCGAATATCCGGACCCGGACACGGGAATCACCTTCCGGGCCATGATCAATCACCCGCGCAGTGATTATTCAGAAAACTACGACAAGAGGTCTTCAACCTGGGCTGAAGGGGCAAAATGCTGGATATGCCCGGAAAACATAGAGGATGCCAGGCATCGGGTAAACCGCTTTCTGAGAGTCTTTCAGTTAATGATCAACGGCAGGGAGTATTTTCTTCAGCCTCCGCCTTTTCCTTACGGGCGTCTGCACTTTGTGCTGGCTGAAAAAATCCATACAAAAATGCATGTTAACCTCAGCAATCTTCAGGACGCATTGGCCTTTCTTGAGTTGCTTCCGACGTTCACTGTTTGCATGAATTCCGATATTGGAAATGCCGGGGGCAGTATCATCGGGCACCACCATTATCAGGTTTTTGACGACTACTGGCCGCCTGTGACCCAGGCTCAGGTCGTCAGCGGGCTGACTCTGAGCGATGGCGGAGTGGAAGTCGGGGTTCTGAATTATCCCTTCACGGTGTTCCGAATCACCAGTGCTGATGGAGAGCAACTGATAAGGGGCGCAGCGCGCCTGATTGAACAGTGGAAGACGGGAAGCCCTGAAACATATACTGCCAACTATGTCTTTCGCAAAGTTGAGGGTGAGTATCGGATTTGGCTCTTTCTGAGGGACTCCAGCCGCAAGCCGACAGACGCCTTCATGGAATATAAGACGGAGCCCTGGGGTTTTATTGAAGTGGCGGGGCACCTGCTTCTGTCCAGGCAGAAAACCGATAAAGCAAAACATGACTTGGAATTTGCGGATATCATGTTGCCTGTTATTAAAGAATCTATGGCTGCCATGAGTCGTCTCAGTCATTCACAAGGGGACGAACTCCTGAGCCTGATGTCAGCTGTGATGAAGGAAAGCCCCGAATAGTTTTCCGCTTCGGCTGGACATAATGCAGAACAGCTATGTTCATAATTTTCCCTGCAACCGGTTATGAAGACACTACCTGCGGTTGTACTGATCTTCGGTGTCTCCAGCTCAATACCGGGAATGTGTGGAGAAGGCTGATACTACCTAGGAGCCTGACCGAGAATGAGCCACTGACAGTCTCAGTGGCCCTCCATCAAATAGATCGGTTAAAATTCAACCAGCTTTTCCTGCCATGAAGACCAAATTTTGGCATTTTTGCTCAATTCGGC
>JBPCXN010000401.1:0-14464 GCA_051008495.1 Endozoicomonas sp.
GCCTTGAGTCCGAAGGATGGTTCGTAAAGCGGCCATCTGACAGCGTTAGACTTGATTGACGTAGAATGACTACGCCTGCACAAGTCTGCCTTGCATATGACCGCTTTACGAACCACTGAACCTATCATTTGCAGCGGGACGGGGTACTGGATTTCCGCTGTGAGAAATATCTCACAGCTATTTACTGAATAATCACTTGAATGAACGATGTTTTTTTCATAATTTAGTAACTGTCAGAAGCCATCATTAATTCCAATAAAAAAAGAGGGTGCTGATATGTCCAATGACAAGAAAACCAAGAAAGACTTACTGCTGGACAAAGACCAGATCCGGGATGAGCTTCCCGAAAAAGGTTCCAAGCGAGCCCTGAGGATTCGCAGAGCCCTGGAAGACCGGGAGGACAGCAAAAAACTCAGCATGATCTGTGGAGACGATTACTGGAGTGATATCTAAGCGACCTTCTCCAACTCAATGAATTGGCCCGACCGGGATGAGCGTTGCTAATCCCGGTACTTACCTGTCCGACACAGCTGTCACCGACACTTATCGATTACGTTATTGCCCGACCACCAGCCCGCACTGCTTGATACTGAAGTCTCTTTTATTTACTCTTCTGTTAATAGTGTTATGATATAACATTATATTAAGCAGTAACCTGATTTCAAGAATGAGAACGCTAAAAGAATTTACAAGAAAAATCCTGCTTGGCAGCCTGCTCCTGACGATGGCTTCCGGCCTCACCGCCCAGGAACCCCCCAAAATTCTTAGCAGTATCAAACCGTTACAACTCATTGCCCAAGCGGTCACTGACGGCATAGCGCCTGTAGATGTTCTTCTCCCGCCTGGCGCCTCTCCTCACAGCCACAGCCTGAGGCCTTCCGATGCCCGCCGGCTGAATGAAGCGGATGTTGTGTTCTGGGTTGGCCCGGACATGGAAACGTTCCTGCCGAGAATGCTGGCTGGTGCAAAACAGGCTGTTTCTGTCCCCCTGATGAATACCGGTCAGCTGCAACTGCTTAAGAGTGGCTCCAATGAGCAACACGATCACGACCATGGGCACCATGATCATGATCATGGCGAATACGACGCCCATATTTGGCTTAGCCCTCGAAACGCCCTGGCCATGGCAGAGACCATGGTTGAAACACTGAGCAGGGTGGACAAGGCAAATCAAAAGCAATACGAGCAAAACCTGGCAAAGTTCAGAGCCCGAATGAACGAAGCGGACGAGAAAAACAGAAAGCGGCTGGCTCCAGTATCAGAGAAGCCGATTTTCGTTTTTCATGACGCCTATAACTACATTCAGCAGCACTACGACCTGAATATTGCCGGGTATTTCACACTTAATCCGGAACAACCGCCCGGGGCCAGGCATCTGACGCAACTCCGGGAAAAACTGCGCTCAAGCGGGAAAACCTGTGTCTTTCGCGAACCACAGTTCGCGCCCGCCTACGTAGACAGAATCACTCAAGACCTTCCGGTGAAAGTGGCTGTTCTGGATCCCCTGGCCATGGATATTGTCGAAGGGGCGGACAGCTATGTGCAGTTTATCAACGGCATTGTGGATAGCATCACCGACTGTCTGATGTAGGAAATATAAACAGTTACCGGTCAGGGAACAGGTTCAGCCCCAGGTAGCTGCCAGTCAAAAATGCCATGATGACAATAAAAGGCAACAGAGCCGCCAGCCCTGTCAGCCAGAGTTTCAGCCGGTGATTCTGCCGCCGGCGGTTCCACTGCTCGACGCAGTAACGCTTGTCTTCATCCATCTCGCCGGATAAGCCACATTCCGGGCAGTAAACCTGCCACACTTTGATGCTGTCTACCTTCATATCCGCCAGCCAGGCTTCACCCAGACAGCAGGGACAGGGTTCCAGCTTCATCCAGGCCTCCTTGCTTTTTCTTACCTGATATAAAAGACAGACGAATTAAAAGACACCTGTTTGACTTATCAACAGCCCAGTGACAGCTTTTTCCACACTTCACAACAGGTTATCCACAGGTCTGATACTCATCCTAGAATTATCGTTTTACCTTCATCCACTATAATCCGATCTTCCAGGTGATAGCGCAAACCATGGGCCAGGACATTCTTCTCAACATCCTTGCCCAGCCTGACCATGTCCTCTGGCAGGTGGTGGTGCCCGACCCTGATCACATCCTGTTCAATAATCGGTCCCGCATCCAGCTTTTCAGTCACATAATGACAGGTGGCTCCTACCAGTTTTACTCCTCGTGAGTACGCCTGATGGTATGGTTTGGCTCCGACAAACGACGGCAGAAAGCTGTGGTGGATGTTAATCAGGCTGTTTTCATAGCGGGTACAGAGCTCGGGAGGGATAATCTGCATATATCTGGCCAGCACGATGGTATCGATACTGTGCTCTTCCAGGAGGCCTGTGATTTCAGCGTAGGCCTCAACTTTGTTGTCTCTGGTGACGGGTACACAGTAGTAGGGAATGTCGTGCCATTCTACATAGCTGCGCAGGTCTTCGTGATTGGAAATGACGCAGGGAATATCCATCCCCAGGTCACCGCTGCGCCAGCGGTAAAGCAGGTCTGAAAGGCAATGAGCCTGCTTGCTGGCGAACAGGGCTACCTTTCTCGGCTCACCGGAATCGGTAATGTGCCAGGAAAAGCCCCACTTTTCTTCCAGCTGCAGGAAACCTTCACGAAATTCATCCAGGCTGCAGGACAGGCTGTCAGCACGGATTTCGTTCCGCATGTAAAAGCGCCCGGTCACCGGATCCGAATGGTGGTTGGCCTCCAGGATCCAGCCCCCCTGCCGGGCGATGTAATCACTGACCGAAGCCACTATACCACTGGCGTCAGGACATGAGATCAAAAGACGGTAAGTTCTTGTCATGGTTCTTTTCTAACAACGGTTTGCCGGTCATTATAAGCATTTAAACCATTTTTTCAGGGTCGCTTTATCACCTTGTCTGAATTATTTGGCGCAGTGTTTGTTTTTTCATCAACAAGCCAGAACCCAGGCAGGAACAGTCCTGCCCGATACAACTGAGAACAGCCAAGCCCGATATTTCATAAACTGCCCTGGTTATCGCGAAGAACCATGTCGTCTCAGGGAATTTGGTGAGGGAGCGCCGTACCGGGGAGTACGGTCGACCGAACCAAACTTTCTTGAGGCGGCAAGGGGCAAGCGAGAGCCGGGAGCACGTTTATGAAACATCCGGGCTAAGCTGTCTGCATTACAGAATCACAAGAGAAGGTGAGACATGAAACTGCCTGTGCAACCGGAAGTGCTGATTATGGGCCATCCGCTCCTGTTCCAGAGTCAGCCTCAGGTTTCCGTGGACACTATTAACACCGGTGACTTCCGGCACAACCTGAAGGTTCTTAAACAGCAACAGATTGATACCCAGGGGGTAGGACTGGCAGCCCCACAGGTTGGCTGGGCAGCCCGGGTGTTGAGCATGGGCATATCGGATGAGAACCGCTCCCGTTATCCACGGGCGCCGGACATTCCTTTCTGCTTCTGGATCAATCCCGAAATTATTGATGTCAGTGACGAGACCTGCTGGACCTGGGAGGCCTGCCTCTCAGTCCCGGGAATGCGGGCGTGGATCGAAAGACCCAGCGAGGTGAGGGTTGCTGGCTATGACCATCAGGGAGAAAGAGTCGAACAGGAGCTTAGTGGATTTGTCGCCAGGGTAATGCAGCATGAGATGGATCACCTGAATGGCATCCTGTTTCCCAAGATGGTTGAAGATAAAAGCCTGATCATCCCCAATGAAGCAATTTTCAGGCAGGATCAGTGGGCGGATGACTGGCCTACTCCCAGTGCCAGGGTTACCCCCCGGGGCCAGATTTCACCAACTCGTTAGAAGAGTTCCTCGTCGCCATCCAGCAGATTGGTCGTATCATCTGCACCGCGCAGCTCTTCACGATAGCGCCGGCGGTTCAGCAGCTTGCTCTGAACTGGATTAGGCAGTTCGGTGAACTGGATGACCTGTTTTTCGATCAGCAGATCAATCACATCTTCCAGCACCCGGATAAAGTCCGCGTCCGCCGCCTGCATGACCTTGCCACCAATAGCGGGGTTTTTCTGCAGAAAACTGTGAACGGCCTCGTCATCCAGCTCGACTGCCTGCCACTCAGCGGTAATCTGCCGATCAGAGACCGCTATGATTTCGTTCACCCCGTCCTTGAGCGCAAATAGCATCCCTGCAACCCTCTGTTGAGTTATAGTCGACGCTGAACCGGTAGTGACTTCAGCAGATCCGCAATCAGTCCACGACAGACATCGTGCAGATCATCACCTGCCAGACCTTCGCTGGCACCGCTGATATTCCAGGCCTCATCGCCAGTACGTATATCCGTGACCTTCAGGCTGACGGCCACTCGCGGCCTGCCGGAAGAATCGTACTTCCATTCGTTGACGGAACCGGAAAAAGCGAAGTTGACATTATTCTGCAGGGCCCACTGCCTGGCGTTTCTGAGCTTGTGGGCATCAGCCAGGCTGTCGGAAGCGGTAGTGACAGCAGACTCCGGATACAGCCTGGGCTCATCGACACCCGCAGAAGGCAGCATGACCATCAGCATCCGTTCTACCTGAATATTGACGCTTTCCGCACCGCTGCTATTCACGAAAGGCAGTACTCCCCAGTTGGCAGTTCCGGGAATACCGTCACGGTAGAGTGTGGGCAGCGAATTCTGGCAACCTGCCAGAAAAGTCACAATCAACAGGGCAAAAAAATGACGAGCCAGTATTTTATGTTTGAACATAACGCCTCAAATCCTGATGATGCAATTTAAGCCATTGCAGGGCAATCATTGCCGGGGCATTGGCGATACGGCCATCTTCCACCATATCATAGGCTTCATGAAACGGAATAACATGAACCCTGATATCTTCACCTTCTTCAGCCAACCCATAATAGCCACCGGCTCCGGAAGCATCGACAATGCCACAGTAAAGCATCAGCTTTTCGTTGGTCGCCCCGGGGCTGACGTAGAAATTGGAAACCGGCAGGAGTTCAACAACCGAACAATTTGCTTCTTCCTGAACTTCACGAATGGCAACTGATTCGAGAGACTCCCCGGGTTCAGATATGCCCGCTACGATCTCCAACAACCAGGGATCATCTTCGCCCAGCAGAGCTCCTACCCTGAACTGTTCAACCAGCACCACCTGATCCAGAGCCGGATCATATAAGAGAACGCCTACTGAGGGTGACCGGAAAACGGCTTCACGATCCAGGGTATTGCTCCAGCCACCCTGGAACAGTCCGTGCCTGATTTTATATCGACACAGTTTGAGGAACCCAGAATAGAGGCTCTCTTCATTCTCGACACGAACGTCTTTGGCTCCAAGGCCAGATAGTTTCATAGGGCACCCGTCAGGATTGGTATAAGCCTTTTTCTAAAATGTAGCGACGAACCGAAGGCATCAGCATGTTGTCCAGATCATCCTGATGTCCGGCAGACGCCTGATTAATAGTTGTATCGTCCGATTTCATGGAACCTATTAATTCACGCACAGTGCTGCTGCGAATCGGCATTCGTTCATCTGCCGTAAAAATCATCCAGCGCTGTTCAATTTCCCGGGCTCTGTAAAACCGCCGCCAGGTTTCCGGATCGGCATTGTCCGGCCCCCGGATAAAGCCGATCCGGGTGTTGTCCGGGTAATGTTCTTCGAGCTCCTGCATCAGGTCAAAGGTGTAAACCGGCTTGTCAGGCTGTCTGCGGAGCAACTCCATCTCCAGCTCACAAATCTCTACTTCACACTCCAGGGTACCGGCGTCAGCCAGAAACAGCTTCAACATTTCAGCCCGGTCAGAAAAAGGCAGTAGCGTCTTGGCAAAAGCATGGGATGCACTGGGAACCAGAAGAATTTTCTCAAAGGCCCCCGCCGCCTGTTTCAGAACATCCAGGTGCCCGAGGGTTGGCGGATTAAACGCCGAACCAAACACCCCGATTTTTATCTGGTGCATACATCATCATTCCAAGTATTTGTCATCATTCTAACATGTTGAAACTGTTATCTTCCCTGAGGAATTCTGTATCATTACGCATGATGAAGCCGTCCATAATAATCCGCCGGCTGACAAAAACAATAACTCAAAAAGTGTTCTCAAGGGATGGTGTAGATGTTCGTCAAAAGGATTTTTTTACTGTTCGTAGTTTCTCTTTTATCAGCCTGTGGCGGCGGAGGTGGCGGCAGTGAAGCCCCAGCCAGCGGGGGATCGGGCGGAACACCAGAGCCTGCTGGAAACCCAATAACTCTTGATGCAGACAATGTTTCACAGGCAGCGGAGGGTTTTCGCCAGGATATTGCCTCGCCCATCCTTTTTTTTGAAACTCTCAGGGACATCTACACGACACCAATACCTACATTCAATCTACAAAATGTCTCAAGCACAGTGAATTGCGATGTGAGTGGTACTGCCACTGTCACATCCAGGTCATCGGGCAGAGAGGTTGACCAGATATACAGCCAGTGCGTTCAGAGCGGTGGTGAAACGTTAGACGGAACGCTTTCTCTCAGTTTTACCAATGTAAACAGTTCTGCCAGGACTTATACCATGACCATTGTCATGGACAGCCTCCGGGTAATATCCGGCCAGGATTCTGCAACATTCAGCGGCACTTCCACAATAAATGCCCGTTTCGACAGTTCCGGCAGGGTATATCTGGATGTGAATAACAAACGGACAACAACCGTATCAGGGTTCAATCAGATAATCCGCAGTGATGATCTCAACTATTCAGTCAATTACCCATCCGTTTCTGACTCCGACATGGTTCTTACGGATTTGAGTGGGCGGATTTATCTGGGAGAAACTGAATACACCAGCTATAACTGGTCATCGGGTGATCAGCGAGTAGAAATGACCGGATCTGGTAGTGAAAAAGGCTACATTTATCTTGCCAGTGACCATTACAGCCTGGAATTTGTTAATGCCGCCGGGGATTCCAGTGGCATCGTCGTCAGTGGTTCCGACCTTGAAGCGCTGGATGTTTTTTCTGTCACTAATTCTGCGCCTGTTTTTCGCCAGAGCGGCAGGCGTCTTGTTGCCCAAAATAAAGCCGCAACTCTCAACTTTGAAGATTGGCTTTTTGATCCAAACGTCGATGTTCTTACTCTGACCTACTCAGTGACAAGCGCGCCTGACAGTGCTGACTATCAGTTCCTGAATCAGAAAGCCTTCTCAACCGATTTTACCGCTGACACCTTAGGAGAGTATCAGATCAGGGTTCGTGCAGAGGATCCCGAAGGTCTGAGTGTTGAAGGTAATATTATTCTTGAGTTTGCTGTTGATACCGATAACGACGGAACAATCGATCTTCACGACACTGATGATGATAATGACGGTGTTTATGATTTCGACGATGATTTCCCATTGGATGCATCTGAATCCAGGGATTGGGATCGTGATGGAACCGGCGATAACGCTGATACCGATGATGACAATGACGGTATTGATGATATTAACGATGCATTCCCTTTTAACCAGCAAGAGTCGACTGATACCGATGGCGACGGAAGAGGAAATAACTCGGATTCAGATGATGACAATGACGGTATTGATGACGTCAGTGATGCATTCCCTTTAGATGCCAGTGAGCACCTGGATACTGACCGTGACGGGGTAGGAAACAATGCTGACACCGACGATGACAATGACAGCATAGCTGATGTTTCAGATGAATTCCCCAACAACCCTTTTTGCCAGTCATCATCACAGGGTTTTGATGGGCGGTGCATATTCGAGGTGATTTCAGAAACTGATGAAATCAGTGTCGATAGTAACGGGGTCATCTATTTCCTTATCAAAGAAAGTAAAAAAATCATTCGCTGGAGCACCACTGATGCAGAGTTTCTGGCACCTATCCAGCTGGGTTCAGCCACACCTTCAGACAGTATGGTTGAGCAGATGGAGTTCTCTGAAAGCCATAACCGGCTGTATTTTGGCTATAACACTGGTGCAATCACATATATTGACGTTTCAACCACAGGTTCTCCCGAATCCACTTTCATAACCTTGGGTCAGCAGATAAGAGGACTGGCCTCCGTGGGTAGCTATATTCTTGCACAAGATACTTCTAGAGGGGATACCCACCATATTATCAGCCGAACCGGCACTATCACTGACCAAAAGGAGTTTAACTATTTCTCATGGGTTTATGCATGGAATGATATTAACAATCGAGTGTATTACTTCCGTGATGGAATTTCTCCCAACGACATTCTCTACGAAGAAATAGATCAGACCAGTGGTCTGATAACTGACTCAGGTGAATCCCCCTATCATGGAGATTTTAAAGTTTCTCCACCCCTGATCGTCTCTGAAAACGGAGAGTTTGTGCTGATAGGCAGCGGCAATATTTTCAATTCGTCTGACCTGACCTGGGCTGGCGCTATACCCGGTGATATCAGTGGGGCAGCCTGGTCAACGGATGATGGTCTCATTGTCATACGTACTGTCGGTAGTAAGACCGAACTTGAACGCCGTGATAGTAATCTCGTAGTCCAGGAAACCCTTCTCTTTGATGGTCAAGCCCAAACCCTGCTGAAAACGACAAACGGCTACCGGATTCTAACGGATATCAACGGTAACACAGCCATTAAGGCCTACACGCCGAGTAATGATTCTGACGGCGATGGAGTCATCAATACAGAGGATGCTTTCCCAACAGATCCAGCTGCCTCTATAGACACCGACAAGGATGGTTATCCGGATGCCTGGAATCCAGGCTACACGCAAGAAGATAGCAATAGCAACCTGTCTATTGATGCCTACCCGAATGATTCAGCCTGTTACCTTTCACTCCAGGGCGATGGTAAAAACTGCGATTACGCTCTTACGATACCTGAATTTGAGCCAGACAGTGCACTGGCCGACGACTCCGGCACCATCTATATGCTCAGCTCGGAGAATAACCGTGTCTATCGCTGGTCACTGAATGCCGGTGGGTATATTGCTCCAATAGTGGTTGGTAATGATTCATCGATAAACCGTGTTGCTCCAAGTCTGATGGCGCATTCCAACGATCATAACCGTTTGTATTTTGGCTACAGTAACGGTGATGTGAGCTATGTAGATTTGTCAGCTACACAACCGATAGAACAGCCTTTCGTAACAATCGCTGAGTCAGTCGACGGTATTGCAGCCGCTGGAAACCATCTCTTGTTACAGGATGACAGCGGGGCTTGGGAATCACACTATATCTACTCCATTAACGGTGAACTCAGAGACAAAAAAGAATGGAATCATTACTCTGTTGCCTATGCCTGGAATAACAGTCTGAGCAGGATTTACTTTTTCAGGGATACATCTTCCCCTAATGATCTTCAGTACGAAGATATTGGCCCTATTACTGGAAAAATCACCGCAGAAGGGGATTCTCCGTACCACGGGGACTACGCAATCAAGCCACCGATTCTGATCTCACCAAATGACCAGTCGGTATTGCTGGGAAGCGGTGATATCTTTAATGCTCAAACACTCAACTGGGAAAAGTCCCTCGGTGTTCAGTTCGACTATGGCATCTGGCTGGATAGCGGCGAAGTTATCACTCTCAGGACTGTCGATGGAGCAACCCGACTTGACCACTTCGACAACAACCAGAACTGGAGCAGTGAACAGAATCTCGACGGAACACCAGTCGGTATTTTTGCTGATAATGGCAAGATATATGTTGTCACCCACAATAACGGCAGCATAAACGTCACTGAATACCAGAGACCGTAACTCTTCTCTTCCTGCAGGGCTGAGCGCAATGTCGGCCCTGCAGGCACTCCCTCACCAGCCTGGCTATCGATGCAGCTTTTTAGGTTGGATTACGTACACCCCAAGGTTGTATTACTGATACCCAGAATTCACAGGGACGGTATGATAGCCCCCGAATTACTCCCTGACTCTGGTTGAAATTTGTTAAGGCCTGGCATCACCCCTCCTCCTTCCCCCTCCGATGCCAGGCCTTTTTTTATGCTCTCCTGACAGCACTTCAGCCTGATCATTTTTCCTGCTCAGACAACCATACTTCATTCAGATCAAATGCACTGAATCGGGTACTTCTATCTCTACCGCTACGGGTAAATGATCGGAAATAGGCATATCCAGAACGCCTACCTGATGAACAATAAGGGAAGGGCTGATCAGGATATGATCGAGGGATCGGCTGGGCCGCCAGCTTGGGAAAGTGTTCTGACCCCAGTGCGCCGCCTGGAGGTTGGTGCTTTTCAAGGGTGATTCATTGAGCAGCTGCTCGGCATGAGTATTCATATCGCCCATCAGAACTATGTGGTTGTACTCCTGCACCAGCTCCTTAATGTACGACAGTTGGATGTTTCTCGTTCTCTGGCTCAGCGCCAGGTGCATCATGACTATCACCAGTGGGTCCGCCTCCGAACCGAACTGTGAAACGATAGCACCTCTGCCCGGAATCAACCCCGGCAATTTATGATCCTGCAGGTTATTCGGCTTATAGCGGCTTAGCAGGCCGTTACTGTGCTGCGCCAGTTTGCCAAGGTTTCGATTAATCTGGTGATACCAGTAGGGGAACTGCCCTTTCAGGGCCAGGTACTCGGTCTGGTTGACAAAGCCGCTGCGAAGGCTTCCGCCGTCAGCTTCCTGGAGGGCAACCAGGTCAAAGTCCCTCAACGTGGCAGCAATTCGATCAAGATTGGAAACCCGTTTGGCGTGGGGCAGAACATGCTGCCAGCTGCGGGTAAAGTAATGCCGGTATTGCTGGGTATTAATGCCCACCTGGATATTGAAGCTGAGCAGCCTGAGGCTACGCTGCTGCTGTGAGCCGGGGTGATGCCCCACCTCACTGACGCTGACTGTCCGGGGAGCCATGCTGCGCCTGCGTATGTGACGCTGTATGGCTCCCTTAATGGTTCTGATAGGCATCAGGGATACCTGACTGAATGTATGCTACTGCTTATTGCCCTGGTCTGAGTCCTTCTTGCTGTTCTTTTCTTTTGCCAGAGCACCCCGGTCATCACGCACCTTCTGAACCAGGAAGTCGGCAATCACCGGCATGTTGTTCAGCCCAACCTTGGCATCAATGACATAGCGCCCATCAACGACAATGGCTGGAACCCCCGTGACCTGATAACCGCGGGATTTCGAAAATGACTGACTCAGAAGGCCGGTCACACCAGGTGAATTATAGATCTTCGTCACTTCTTTCTTGTCAGCTCCGAAGCGCCTATTCAGGAACTCAGCTACAGAGCCAACAGTATTTAGCCTGTTATTTCTGTTCTGAATTTCCGGGAAGATGGCATCATGCACTTCCTGCATTTTCTTTTCATCAGGGTAAAGAACTTCAATGGTGTGATAGAGCTTGGCGTGATCCTGCCAGATATTGTCAGAAAAGAAGCCAGGGACCCGCACAAATTTCACATCCTTCGCAAGAGACGGTTTCCACCTGTTAACAATGGGCTCAAGGCTGAAACAGTGAGGACATCCGTACCAGAATACTTCTGAAACTTCGACCTGCTCCTTACCCACAGAAGTCTGCACCGGATAGCGGAGTTCACGGTAATGCTGACCTTCCTTGTACTTTATCGGTGCCGCCTGGCTCACCAACGGAATAAGTAGAGCGACCCAGAAAACGTGAAACCATTTGTGCATCTGATACTCCCATTATTATTTCTTTATCTTATTCAGAAACACGTTATCAGAAGATAATGAAGTAAGTCCAAGACAGATTTATAAAGAAAAGGTAAATGAGGGAAACCGACCCTGCAGCAAGGCCGGTTACAGTGTGATTACTGCAGGCCGCTGATGTAGCTGGCCAGAGCTTCTACTTCCTTATTGCTGAGCTTTTCGGCAATGCCTCTCATGATCTTGGTATCGCCATCATTCATCCGGTCGCCTTCACGGAAATCACGCAGTTGCTTGGCGGTATACTGAGGATGCTGACCGGCAATCTGGGGGAACCCGGCCAGGAAGTTGCCTTTGCCTGTCGGAGAGTGACAGGCGCTGCAGGCAGGAATGCCCTTATCGGAATCGCCAAAGCGGAACAGCTGCTCTCCCAGGGAGATATGCTTGGGATCAGTTGCACCGGTTGGCGCAGACTGGCTGGCATAAAAGGCGGCGATGTCCTCGATATCCTGCTTGGTCAGCTTGCCGACAAAGGGAATCATTTCCGGAACGCTGCGATTACCTGCCTGGATTTCAGTCATCTGCTTGACGAGATAACGTTCCCCCTGGCCCGCAAGGTGCGGGTAATTCGGCGCCATGCTGACGCCCGTAGGCCCATGACAGGCAGTACAGGTGGCTACCTTGGCTTTTCCGGCTGTTGCGTCCCCTTTTGCAAAGGCTAATCCTGTAACCCCCAAAGACACTACCAGAGTAAGAATGACTTTATTCATTGACCTGATCCAGCTACGGCACTTGCCACGAATGGCTGTTATTATTTCGGCCAGCCCTGTTCAGAATCGTTGTTTGATACAACGGTTATTCTTTTGAGAAATTCCGAATCAGGATGACGTTTTCTCTATGGTAAGCGCCACTGCTTCCGTAGACTAAAGGCAGGTGGCGCTTATTCTCATGGCTGTTTACTGCAGTGACTGACTGCATATGCCCAAAACGCTGCCTAGTATAAACTACTTGTCCAGCCGGCGACCAGATAATGCCCCATGACTGAACCAAAAAACGCCCTTAATTACCGTAAGGCACAGTTTCTGACCAGTGCCCCGAAGCTAAAGCTCTGCCCGCCCGACATTGGCAGGGAAGTGGCTTTTGCCGGCCGATCCAATGCGGGCAAGTCCAGCGCCCTGAATGCCCTGACGGGTTCTTCGAAGCTGGCCCGTACCAGTAAAACGCCCGGTCGCACCCAGCTGATCAACTTTTTTTCCTTGGAAGAAAACCTGCACCTGGTGGATCTGCCCGGTTACGGCTATGCGAAAGTACCCGAAGCCATGAAGCGCGAGTGGCAGAAACACCTCAATGACTACCTGACCAACCGCCGGTCCCTGGCTGGACTGGTGTTGCTGGTGGACATTCGCCATCCCATGAAAGAGTTTGACCGGATGATGGTGGAATGGAGCATAGCGTCAGAGCTCCCGATGCATATACTTCTGACCAAGTGCGACAAGCTCAAGTCAGGCGCCGCCAAACAGGTTCTCAACAAGCTGCGCAACGAACTCAGGGATTACGACCAGATTTCCCTGCAGCTGTTCTCAGCACTGAAAAAAACCGGTGTTGACCAGCTGGCTCAGCAGCTCGATAGCTGGTTGCTGGAAGGCCTTGAAGAAGAACCTCAGGAAGAGGAAGTTTCAGAATAAGAGAAGGTGTAATCAAAGTTATACCAGACCATCTCGCCACCCGCTTCCCGCGACCCTCAACCCGAAAGAAATAAGAGCAAAAGCCTGGCTTCATTCGGGTAGAGCGGAAAGCGGAAAGCGGAAAGCGGAAAGCGGAAAGCGGAAAATTACTGTAACAGGTACAATCCTCCTGACCACAAAAACTTCATGGAGGAAGTCAGATGCCAATTCAGAAAAGCCCTCACCTCTCTATCCTGTTACTGTCTTTTACTCTTGCGGCCTGCGCCCACCTTAAACCCGCTGTTGATCAGCCTCTCGTCGGTCCAGACGGGATTGCCTGTATCGGGGCAATAGAAACGCCTCCGGAAGGCCTGGTTGAAATTGACGACAGGGATCTCCTTGAACAGTCCCTTGGAGCCAGTGATCAGGGAAAACTCTGTGCCGGTCAGGTGTTTCGGGCAGAAGAGCCCGTAACCGTTTACCGGGTCTGGAACCAGGAAAAGAGCTATACCATCTACGGCAGCTGGTGGTCGTTTGAGGAGCCCGAGGGGCCAAAGCAGGAGTACCGAAAAGACAATGGCATCTGTCCGTCATGGAGCAGCCTCGATCAGATGTCATCCTGCACCATCAAGGTAGGTACCAGAGTAGTTGTCGGACCGGGACAGAGCGCCAGGTGCCAGAATATGACTTATGCCAAGTCGGATGTGAACCAGGTCTACATCCCTAACAACTCAAGGGATAACATCATTCTTGTTGAAAACTGCACCAGTGGAACTGACTGGCCATAAACAGCGATGAGCGAAAAACTATTTTTCACGGTAAAAAAAACTCCAGTCACCGGGGGAAGGTGACTGGAGTATAAAGCTCCGCAAACTGGAGGTAAGGCGGAGCATTGCCAACACTAAACACACAAGGAGTCGGTGTAGAAAGGTTTGGAGCCTCCCTACATAACATCAGACCGTAAGTTTTCGGGAAAGTTCCGGAAAACCTGCCAGCCTGAAAAAATAATTCGACCTCTGGGGAAAAATCTTCAGCAGACCTTTACTCCAGACAAAAAAAAACTACCTTTTCTGGGGGAGAAGGTAGCTATCAGGTAACAGAATCTCTCGGGGAAGAGGTGCTGTTTTTGCCAACACTAAACACACACAAGGAGTCGGTGAGGAAGGTTTTTCGCCTCCCTACAATACATAAGACAACGGGTTTGCAGAAAAGTTCCGGAAG
>JBPCXN010000402.1:0-14872 GCA_051008495.1 Endozoicomonas sp.
TTAGCCAGAAAGACAATATGCTTTTCGAAATTAGAGAAAATGCACGATATTGTAATCGGATTGCTGATTAACCAAATCGAATTTGGTATTGATATTCATGCAATTTAACAGCTTTGCCCCACTACCCGTTATTTCAACAGCGACACTCTTAGCATGGTGGATATTGCCTGGCTGCCGGTTCTGCACCATGCTCATATTATCCGCGAACACACTGGTTATGACTTCCTGGCTGGCTACCCGAAAGTCCAGGAATGGCAGGCTAACCTGATGACAACCGGTCTGCCTGAGAAGAGTGTGTCAGAAGACTTTATTGAGCCTTTTACCGCTTACTACCTGTCTGAAAAAACATTCCTGGGGCGGTGTGAAAAGGGCCGAGAGTGTAACATCAGAACCCTGTCTGACTGTTGTGCGGAAACTGGCAACAATATTGAAGCTGCAAAAGCCTCCTGTAACGTCTGCTCCTGCGGCTGACAACCTCACGCAACACAGTACAAACCCATAAGGAGCCAGCCGGCCCCTTATGGGTTTGCTTCTTTAAGGCACTTCATTGAACGGAAATGCCCTTTGCCAGTTTTGTTCTGAATATTGTCATAGAACTGTGTTATTTTTAACCAGCCTGCTGACTCAGGACTCTCTGCAGACTGTCCTACTGTAATGTCATACGTTCTGTTAGAGGACTGACGTCGTGAATGGCAGGGGATGAAAAACTTAAAAATCAGGCTTTAAAAGGATGTTACTATGAATTCCTGGCTTAAATTGACACAGGGGCTTTTGTTCTCTGTACTCACTGCTGTATCGTTCGCATCCAGCGCCGCCTCTGCGTCCTCGTCACAGGACTCACGCTGTCACGTTACCCCGGCTACCACAAATACCCCGGAGAAAACGGATTGTGATATCTGGTCCCTGACCATTCAGGGATCCACAACCGGTGCATCGGGCTTCCCCGATAAGAGGGATGTGCTCTACTCCCTGCCTTTGGGTAAGGTTCCAAAAGAAGGCTGGCCTGTTGTGGTTTTCTACCAGGGCAGTTTTTTTCCGACCCAGTTCGCCGGAGACCATACCACTGACAGTGTAGACGCCTACTTCGGGGCATACTACGAGCTGCAGACCATCAAGGAACTGCTGGACAACGGCTATGCCGTTCTGGTGCCCCGGGCCTTGAACAACATTGCCTGGCAGACCAATGTCCCTAACCCGATGGACCCATATGGATTCTACGGCTTCACCATTACCCAGGACTATAAATTTCTAACCAACCTTCTGGCGGCGATCAACGATGGGCAGTTTGATCGTCATGGCAAGCTGAATACCAACAAGCTGTTTGCCACAGGTATATCCAGTGGTGGTTATAACACCAGCCGGATGGCTGTTTCTTTTGCTGGTCAGTTCACCGCTCTGGCCATTCACTCTGCCTCTTACGCTACCTGCAACGGCTCAATCTGCTCCATCCCCAGCACCATGCCAAAAGATCACCCACCTACCGTGTTTCTTCATGGCAGCAAAGACCCGCTGGTACCAGTCAGTACTATGGAACGGTATTACAACACCCTGCAAAAAAATGGCATCACGACCGAGAAGCATGTCTTTTCAGGGAAAGGCCATGAGTGGGTACCTCAGTCCCCATCAATTATTCGCAAATGGTTCGACCGACATAAGTAATCAGGAGTGATCGAACACATGACAGGAAGAGGGTGAAAGGTCGCTCATCAAACGAAATGGCTAAGACACGGATAGCTAAGGGATAGTGTTAAGGCGGGCAAAGGGCACGTGACTGGTTTCTCTCACGTGCCCTTATTCAGTCAGTGAGAGAGTATGTGGTAGATCCGATCTTTGACGAGAAGCCGTTCTTTTTTCATGTTCTCAAAGTGTTCGTCCGAGGTGGGTACCCCTCTTGCTTCAAGCCTCTGTATCTTGTCGTCCAGTTCGTAATATTGTCTCTCTATGGATTGAAACTCCGGGCTTTCCCCCTCCAGCCGGGTCATTTTATCGGCAAATTCAAGAAAATCATCGTTCAGGCTACGCTTCTCACACAGTACTTCAGTTACCATGCGCAATCTCCTTCTGACTTTTTTATTACATTTGCACTATGGATAGTAACAGGGCCTGGGACTGCTGGCATCTGGTGTTTTTTGTGCAGCTTCGAAGGGCAGATTTAAGAGTAAACACCCATGGCAGAATATTCTGTCGTGGGTGTGTTTAATGGTTAATTAGTACATGGTTTCATTGAGTTTGACGGGTTCAGTCAAATCCATTGAAACCGTGTACTAGGAGCCTGACCGAGAATAGACAAGTCGGCTTAAAATCCAGAAAGAACGGCCAGATTTTCCGTTGAATTTGATTGAATAGATCAGCTATTCGCACAAATCCAACGAAAAACCTGCCTCGTTCTACTGAATTTTATGCTCGACCGCAACTCTCGGTCAGGCTCCTAGCGGAGACAATTTCCAAATCATTCCTGTATGGAGACAGGCATGAGAATCAGTTTACTGCCAGGTATGGCGACCTTATTTCTTTTACTGAATCCGGTGATCGCACAGGGTCTTCCCGATGGTCGCGTTCACGGTCACCGCTTCCTTCTGGCGGCCATGAAAAACAATTACCCCCCCACCGGCTACCTGGACCTGAACAACTGCCGGATGACCAAGAATATCAGCGATATGCCCGCCGACCGGAGAACTTACCGAGTCAGTTTCATGAACAACTATTCCTATGATCCAGACTCCGGTGAGATCACCACGCTGATGGATATCATGTATCACAGGACAAAGGAGATGGGCAGTACACCGGTATTGATGAGCCGCCCAGCGACCACCATTCTTACTGCCAAGCCAAAAACCGAGTTCATGACTTACCAGATTGTCATGACCCTTAACGGTAAAACCATGATGCAGCTGTATCACTGCCCCTGGGAAGGGTCTGTGTATTTGTGGAAGCGGCAGGCCGGAAGGTTGAAATTCTGATCATCCTGCGACTACCTGCCACCATTTACTCTATTTCTGTTTCTTCATTCTGTTTGTAGTAACTTATTAAATGAATCAATTCGTGATTTCTTTCGACAGGTTGAGAGCAATAGATATCCAAGAACAGATAACGCAATAATTTTATACCTGTGATTACAGTTAAGGCGCTATAATGTAGAAGCTTTTGGTCATCACTGTCACGAGCGAGACGTTCCATGCGTAAACCACCAACGATACATACCGCTGCAAAAGCACCACGCCCAAGCCTGTGACCTAGTGGACGGATATAACTCCAGAAGCTTTCATTCCATGCTGCTATTGTTTCAATCCTGTATAGTGGGTCATAGACATAGGCATAACCTGTAGCCCGGTCTTGGGCCAACATCATAACCAGGGTGGTATTGGCGCCAACATCCAGCAGTTTTGCGCCACCAGATGCTAAGGCTTTTTCGGTACCTTGAATAGCCCAGCGCTTTCCAATTCCCACCCTTGTTCCAGCATTCTCTTCAAAACCTCCTGTTTTTAAGTCTGGCGCCAAACTACGGTTTATACTCGCGCAAGTCGTTTGTGAGCGTTCTGTATCTTTCAGGCTGACAAGGTTACTGGAAGCGGTTTCACCCAGAGTGACGTGCCCATGTTTGATCAGCCCACTGGAATTCAGTTGATAGGATTCATAGAAAAACTGCGTCTTTTCCGGACGAGAGTGTTTATTGAGCAAGCTAATAGCGCCACCCGCCTGCTGAACTGGGAATAGAAAGGGAGGTAGAGAACGCATGGTTTCGATTTCTGAGGGATTCAGTATAATGAATCGTTCTACAGTGATTTCATCACCTTGAAATTCTTTTTCAGAAGTGCAAATTAACGAATAGGCATATCTGCTAAGCGACCACTTATCCGCCTCATCTTTTTCATTCGCTACCGATACATTGACCAACAAAATTAAAACAGGAGCAATGAGGCAAGTCCTAACTTTTGTTTTTAAATACACCATTCTAACTCTTGAGCCTAAAATCAATTCGATGCTGGATGCCATTATAGAGCATCAGGCAAAATTGAATCCCTGAACAGCCTGGAGGCTATACTCTGGTTACCATGGTAGATAAAAAGGAGTTTCTGTCATGAGCAAGAAAAGAGATGTACTGATTCTGTGGAAAGATGAGAAAGAAAACATCAACAGTCCCGTAGAAGAATATTTCGCCTCCCAGGTCGACTTTGAGACTTTCCGGAAGTGGCGGGAAGGCCGGATCAGGGAGCCCTGCGGGAAAGCCATCAAGGGCACCGGGAAGCCGCTGTATCAGGGCGCCCTCTACCCATTCAACCAATTCAGGAACAAGGAAGTGAAAGCGGATCTGGCCGAATGGAAAGAATTCTGCAATAACTTTCCCCATCTCAACCCAAATCCCAGGGTGGTGAACACCGATAGAATTTGACGGCAGATATATCAGCTTTTTTACATCAAAAGCTGATATCCCAGATAGACAGAACCCCGGACTGGCAACGGCCCGGGGTTCTTTTTTAATAGCAAAGAAATTCTATCAGCCCGTATTACGCATACCCGCCGCAATACCCGCTACGGTAATCATCAAAGCCTGTTCAAGGTCCTTGCTCTGCTTATCCGTTTCCGTATGACGAAGCCGGTAAAGCAGTTCCGCCTGCAGCACGTTCAGAGGGTCGGTGTAGGGATTGCGCAAGGTAATTGCCTGCTTGTTCTGGGGATGACCAGACATCAGCTCCTCGCCGCCTTTCAACTCAAGAAGCACCTTGATGGCATTATCAAGAAGACTGCGCAGCCTTTCCCCAAGATGCTGCAAGCCTGTCGGCACCAGGCGATCTTCGTAATACTCGGCCAGCTTCGGGTCGGTCTTCATAAAGACCATTTCCAGCATTTCCAGACGGGCGCGGAAGAAAGGCCAGCGTTCTATCATCTCTTCGATTACCGGACGATGGTCGTTTTTCAGGGCATTGCCCAGCGCCACACCGCAACCCAGCCAGGTGGGCAGCATCAGTCGAATTTGCGTCCAGGCAAAAATCCAGGGAATAGCGCGCAGGCTTTCCACACCGCCATCAGCCTTGCGCTTGGCTGGTCGGGAGCCCAGTGGCAGTTTCGCCAGCTCCAGTTCCGGGGTCACGGCACGGAAGTAAGGCACAAAATCGGGCTCTTCCCGGACAATGCCACGATAGGTTTCCAGGGAATCCTTCGCCAGCTGGTCCATGACATCACGCCACTCCTGCTCAGGCACCGGCGGTGGCAGAAGAGTCGCTTCCATGGTCGCGCTGGCGTAGAGCATCAGACTTTGTACGGCGACGCTTGGGAAACCAAACTTGAAGCGAATCATTTCACCCTGCTCGGTAACCCGCAGGTTGCCATTTACTGAGCCGGGTGGCTGGGAAAGAATCGCTGCATGGGCAGGGCCACCACCACGACCGATGGTGCCGCCGCGACCATGAAACAGGGTCAGCCTGACGTTATTCTTCTGACAGACTTCGGTCACTTCCTCCATCGCCCGATACTGGGCCCAGGCCGCCGCCATCCAGCCGGCATCCTTGGCGGAATCGGAATAGCCGATCATCACCATCTGCCCGCCATGACAATAGCCGCGGTACCAGGGCAGAGACATCAGCGTTTCAATACAGGCACTGGCTCCGTCCAGGGCCTCCAGTGTTTCAAACAGTGGCGCTATGGGCATGGCGAAATCGACACCACACTCTTTCAGCAAGAGGGCCACAGCCAGAACATCGGAAGGCTGATAGGCCATTGAGATCACGTAGGCGCCCAGCGCCTTCTGCCCCTCACAGGCAATAGTTCGACAAGTGTCGATCACCTCACGGACATTGTCGGATGGTTCCCAGTCACGGGGGATCAGAGGCCTGGGGCTCTGCAGTTCGTTCAGCAGGAAAGTCTGTCGCTGGGGTTCATCCCAGCTTTCATAATCCCCCATGCCCAGGGCGCGGGTCAGTTCACTCAGGGCTTCCGTGTGACGGGCGGATTCCTGGCGGATATCCAGTTTAATCAAGGTCAGGCCAAAGCTGTGGGCCCGACGGATCATATCCAGCAGCGGCCCGTCGGCAATCGCACCCAGGCCAATCTCATGCAGGGAGCGATAGCAGAGTTCCAGAGGCTCAATGAGATCCGAGTTGTTCAGGAGGATGTCGGAAGCATCCGCCATATCCACCAGTGAGCGCTCGCACCAGCTGCGGGTGTGCCGGAGCCTTTCACGCAGTTTCTTGAGAACCGCCCGGTAAGGCTCACGACAGTCGCCCAATGCTTTGCACATTTCCTCACTGCACTCACTCATGGACAGTTCGCCGATCAGAGGCTTGAGATCACGCAGGTATAAATCAGCCGCCATCCAGCGACTGAGCAGCAGCACTTCACGGGTTACCTTGGCAGTAACAAACGGATTGCCGTCACGATCACCGCCCATCCAGGATGAAAACCTGACGGGTACCGCATTCAATGGCAGGCCAATACCGGTATGATCCTGCAGCCGCTCGTCCATGGCACGTACAAACTTTGGCAGGGCTTCCCAGAGAGAATGTTCGATAGTGGCAAAGCCACCTTTTGCCTCGTCAACGGGAGTGGGCCGCTGCATCCGGAATTCGTAGGTATGCCAGGCCTGGCTGACCAGCTGCTGCAGCCGGTTTTCCAGCTGTGCTTTCTCGCGGAAGCCCAGCCCCTTGTTTTCCAGTTCAGCCAGGCATTCAAAGATCGCCTCATGCTTTTGGATCAATGTCCGACGGGTGACTTCCGTAGGATGGGCCGTAAGCACCAGTTCCATATCAAGGCTGGCTACGGCCCCGGCGATCTGCTCTTTGCTGAAACCTTGCTGCTTCAAACGCACCATCAGTTCATCAAAATGGTCGGGAATACAGAAAGCTTCCTCGCAGTCCTTGGAAACACTGTGAAACTGCTCGGCGATATTGACCAGGTTCAGGAAGTGGCTGAAAGCCCGGGTGACCGGCACCAGTTCGTCATCGGAAAGGTTCTTTAACTGATCCAGCAGAACTTCCCGGTCTTCTTCACTGCCAGCCCGGGCGGCCTTGGAGAGCTGCCGGATGTTTTCAATCCGGTTGAAAAACATTTCCCCTCGGTGATCCTTAATGGTGTTGCCCAGCAAGGTTCCCAGTGTATTTACATTTCGTCGTAGATTGACCTGACTGTCCGGCATATTTGCATTACCTGAATAAGAACCTGAAGCTGCTGACCGCCAGCTCAACGGATACCTGTACAAACCGGCGGCGACCGAAAAAGCCCTCGACATAACGAAAAGCCACTTCGGAAAAGGCCGAGACTACAACAGATATACCGAAGAAAAAAGCTCAACCCGTTCGCCTGTCGAGACCGGGGCGCTGATGCCGTTAAACTTTATGCGCTACTGAAAGGCATGGTTGAATCTCGAAAAGCTGCCAGCAATTTAGTTAACTTATTAAACATCAACCAACAATAGTGAAAACGCGCAGAGATCCTGCGCGTTTCTCGAATATAAGATCCTTCCATACCTCTTTATTCTCCCGGAAGCTTTTGCGCTGTGGCTTTTTTGATCAGCAGCAAGAGAATCCAGCCAAGTCTAAAGAAACAGGTTAACTATGAGCGCATCTGACGACCAGAAAGTCACGCTCGGAAATTACATCGCCCTGGCTTTCGCCATCGCGTTTTTTTCCGGGCTACTGCAATCCAACGAATGGTGGGGAGTGTTTGACTTCACCACGCTGAACGGCACCTTCGGCTCCATCCTGGACGGCGGCTCATTCCGTGGTACCGGTGGTAGCGGTGCCCGTGACGGCTTCATCTTCGCACTGACTCTGGTTCCTACCTGCATGTTCGCTCTGGGTATGATCAACGTACTGGAACACTACGGCGCCCTGAAGGCCGCCCGTAAACTGCTGTCTCCACTGCTGCGTCCCCTGCTGGGCATCCCCGGCGCTGCTGGCCTGGCTTTGATCGGCTCCCTGCAGAACACCGACACTGGTGCCGGCCTGACCAAGAATCTGGTTGAAGACGGCGAGCTGAAAGGTGATGAAGTGGATATTTTCACTGCCTTCCAGTTCTCTGCCGGCGCAACCATCGTAAACTTCTTCAGCTCTGGCGCGGTACTGTTCACCCTGACCAACGCTGACGGCTCCCTGGCTGTACCGACTTCCCTCGGTCTGGCGGTTGCTGTGATGTTTATCTTCAAGATTGTAGGTGCCAACCTGATGCGTCTGTACCTGCTGACCCAACGCAAGAAAAGCTCCGTTAACGCTCAGGCACAGGTGGCATAATCATGGCTGAAGCTAGCAAAAAGATGATTACCGACGTCTTCGTTGAAGGCGCACGCAAAGGTTGGAACATTGGTGCAATGAGCACCATCCCAAACGTCATGATGGCCTTCATCATCATCAAGGCTCTGAACATCACCGGCGCTCTGACTGCCCTGGGGACTCTGTTCGAGCCCCTGATGATCCTGGTTGGCCTGCCTGGTGAAGGCGCCGCCGTACTGATGGGCGCCGTCATGTCCATGGGCGGTGCCGTCGGCATCGTTATGGGCCTGTTCTCTGACGGTATCCTGACCGGTGAGCACATCGCCATCCTGGCTCCTGCGATCTACCTGCTGGGTTCCACTATCCAGTACGCCGGTCGCATCCTGGGTGTTATCGGTACACGTGGCAGCCTGTACCCGATCATGTTCGCGATCTGCATCATCAACGCCTTTGGCGCCATGTTCGTGATGAACATTCTGGTGTAAGCGGTCTTGAGCAGACAGCGCAGAACCCTCACCTGAATCAATGAAAGCGCTGCTTTTTCATAGTAAAATAGCAGCCAGGGTTCACGACTAGAAAAGCCGGGTTTTCCTGGCTTTTTTATTATGAGGTAGCAGCATGAATGAGAAAGATCAGTACGAAAGCCTTGCCTGCAACTGTGTCGAAGTAGGCACCCTGATCAAAGAGGACGACACTCAACTGACTCTGGACATCAAGGGCAACGAGACCCATTCAGCCGAAGAAGAGTTCTCCCGGATCGAGAAAAAGGCAAAATCTGTTGGCTCCGGCAACTGTCAGGTTCATTCTGAAACCATAGATGAAGGCGGCAGAACCATGATCCGTGCCATGCTCGACTTTGACTGCGCCGCAGAAAAGCTGATTTTCCAGATGGGTCAGCGCTGATACCCGGAGTTCTGTGCAAAACGGTATAATGGGCTGCATGGAAGCAACCCAGATCATCCCGGCCCCCGGCGCCTGTATCCTGCTCACCCCTCATTTCCTTACAGAAAAAGAGCACTCCTCGCTGTTTAACTCTCTGCTGGAACAGCCTCACTGGCGGCAGGATCAAATCACGATTTTTGGTCAGACTCACGACCTCCCACGCCTGCAGGCCTGGTATGGCGATGACGACTGCAATTACAGCTACTCGGGCATTGAATTACCACCGCTGCCCTGGAGCGATACACTCAGGCAGCTGAAACAGAGAGTAGAAACCGCCAGCGGGGCTGAATTCAATTCGGTACTGCTCAATCTCTATCGTCACGGCCAGGACAGTAATGGCTGGCACGCCGATGACGAACCCGAACTGGGTGACAGCCCGACTATTGCCTCACTCAGCCTTGGAGCCACCCGAAGGTTCAGGCTCAGGCATAAGTTTCAAAAGGATCTTTCAGCCATCAGCCTCGATTTACAAGCAGGCTCGCTTTTAGTAATGAAAGACGACACCCAGGAAAACTGGCAGCACTGCATCCCGAAGACAGCAAGGGAAGTCGGCCCACGCATCAACCTTACTTTTCGAAAAATCATTCATGGCCAGAGCTGAATGCCCAAAATGCAAGCGGCCTCCAGTCTCCTGCTACTGCCAGGATCTTGGGGAAGAGACCGCCTGTATGGATCTGCTGATTCTTCAGCACCCGAAAGAAACCCGCCACCCGCTGAACAGCGCCAGAATCGCCCAGCTGGGCATTCGCAATTGCGAGATACTGGTGGGAGAAGATTTCATAGAGAACAACAGGCTGCAGGACATATTGAATGAAAGAAAAACCTGCCTGCTGTTTCCTTCTCCAGAGGCTCAATCCACAGGTGAGTATCTCGACGAAAACGGGAAGCCTGACCTCTGCATCGTGATAGACGGCACCTGGCGTAAAGCCCGTAAAATCTATTACCTCAACCCTGCTCTTCAGGATTTACCGGCTATTTCACTGCGGGACACTGGCCGGTCAGAGTACAAGATCAGAAAATCCCCCAGCGATAAAGCCCTGTCGACCATTGAAGCAGCAGTTGCACTACTGCGTGAGGTTGGCAACAATAAACAGGCTCATCAGCAGTGCCTGGACGCTTTTGAAAAAATGATCAGCCTCCAGATTGATGCCATGGGCAGGGATGTCTATAAAAATAACTATCGTTCCAGGGCTCCTGACTGAAGCCAGGCACCCGGAAGGAACTCAGGCAGTACAAGGTAAATAATAATGACCGGTTTCTTTCGCAGGCGCTCCCCCTGGTTCTGGGGCGGAGTGATTGTTGCCAGCGCTCTCCTGATGAGACTCATTTCTCTTGGTCTGTACCCCCTGATGGACACCTCGGAAGCACGCTATGGTGAAATGGTGCGACTGATGGTGGAAACCGGAGACTGGATCACCCCCTATTTTGATTACGGTGTCCCTTTCTGGGGCAAGCCGCCGCTGTTTGTCTGGCTCTCAGCTCTCAGCTTCAAGCTGTTTGGCGTCAACGAATTTGCTGCCCGACTGCCGTCACTGCTGGCCTGCACTGGTACAATGGCTTTTGTGTGGAAACTGGCGAGCTTTCATTACCAGGCGACAGGGCACAGACATCACGCCAACCTTGGCGTCCTGCTGCTGACCAGCACTGCCATGTTCCTGGTGCTGGCGGGTGCCCTGCTGGCCGACCCTGTCATGCTGCTGTCGATCACCATGATCCTTACGGCGTTCTGGATCGGCTGGAACAGTCAGGATAAAAAGCAGGCAACCCTCTGGCGTCACCTGTTTTTTGTTGGTTGTGGCCTTGCCCTGCTGGCCAAAGGCCCAGTGGCAGTGGTCCTGGCCGGACTGCCGATATTTTTCTGGTGTCTCCCAAAGGGGCGCCTGCTGACACTCTGGCAGAAGTTCCCGTGGATCAAAGGCACTATTCTCACAGCCCTGATTGCTGTCCCCTGGTATATCGCTGCCGAACTGAAAACCCCCGGATTTCTTGAGTACTTCCTGATCGGTGAACATTTTGGCCGCTATGTGGATGAGGGCTGGGACGGCGACCGTTACGGGCACGCCCATATCCGCCCCATTGGCACTATCTGGATTCGATTCCTTGAAGGCGGTCTTCCCTGGACATTTGTACTGGTCGCTATCGCCCTGAAGCTGTGCTGGAAACGCTTTAAGCACGGAGAAAAAATCGGCATCAATGAATGGCAGGGCTTTTTACTCTGTTGGCTGCTGGCTCCCCTGGCATTCTTTACCTTCGCGACAAACATTATCTGGACCTACGCCCTGCCGGTCATGCCGCCTCTGGTTCTGCTTCTTGCGGACCGCTGGGGAAATGACTGGAACAAAATGTCTCGCCGCCTGTTACCTGCAGCCCTGATAGTCCCCGTCCTGACGTGTGTGATGGTGGCTGTGATGGTGCAGGACGGCGGCAAGAAATCCCAGAAACACATGATGACTGCCATGAAAGCCCAGGAAGTAGAAAATCCCGGAGAAATCATCTACCTGGGAAAAAGACCTTTTTCGGCCCGCTTTTACTCCGCCGGCAAAGCGATACTGGTGGAAACCCCTGAGGAAATACGCGAGCTGATTGATAACAACCTGACCGACTTCCTCGCCACCAAAGACGACAGAACACAACTGCCGGATGATTTGCAGAACCGTTTTTTGAAGGTTACGGAATACCGGGACTGGACGCTCTGGCAGGAGAAATAAAGCGCCAGGCGCCCAGCAGGGGGTGGCGGTTAGCAAATGATACCAATGCCACTACCCCCACCTCGCAGACTGGGACTCACTTCGCTCGATCCAACCTACACAGTTTTTCGTTGGTATGTTTTGAGATACCGCCTACCAAAGCCCCTCACTTCCACTTGATATTGCAGCCGATACTGGGCTTCTGTTCTCCAGGGATCTCTTTACCAGCCAGCAGGCTGTCCATGGCAGCCCTGAGATCAGCTCCGGTGACTGGCACATCATTACCAGGGCGGGATCCGTCAAACTGCCCCCGATAGACACACTTCAAGTCACCATCAAAAAGAAAGAAATCTGGTGTACAGGCCGCCTCATAAGCTTTAGCCACTGTCTGGGACTCATCGTGCAGATATGGAAAATTGTAAGGCTTGAGCGCCATTTTTTCCGGCGCATCCTGCGGATAGTTAGCAGCATCGTTGGCACTGATGGCGACAACGCCAAGATCAGAACCTGCGTAGTCCTTTCCAAGCGCTACCAGCGCCTGCTCGATATGAACAACGTAGGGACAATGATTACAGATAAACATCACCAGAAGCCCCTTAGCCTTCTGCACATCCCGCAGAGAGACGCATTTGCCTGTACGAGGCTCGGGAAGAGCAAAATCGGGAGCAGAAAAGCCCAGATCAATCATATTGGAGGGAGTCAAAGCCATGCCCATCTATCTCCTGTAAAAAATCGCGACGATAAAACAGTCATTATTGATCAACTCACAAACTGAACAATCAATTTCTGACCGTTTGAAAAATATCTGCCGATTTCACTGCATCTTCAGCCGGTTGTTCAATGATAAAAACAGCTGCTACATTAGTAGGACAAAAAACCAACAAGTCCGCCATGGGAAGACATAGCCGGTTTAACCGCAACACCGTCCTTGATCACACCCTGTCACTGTTCTGGTCCAGAGGCTTCGCTGCGTCATCTGTCCGGCAGCTCGAGGAGGTGACCGACCTCCATCCTGGCAGCATTTACCACCAGTTCCAGAACAAGGAAGGGCTTTATCTTGCGGTACTGCAGCGTTATATCGATCACCAGCTGACCGGGCGCATCGACAGGCATCTGCTGTCCGGCTCCCCCCTGGAAGGCCTGCGGCGCTTCTTTACCTCTGGCTATCGCCATCCCAAAGACGAGCAGTATCGCAACTGCTGCTTTCTGGCCTGTACCAGTACCGAGCTTCATTTGCTGCCTGATGAAGCCAGAACCCTGGTCCACAGAGGCCTGGAAGAAATCCAGCAGGCCCTTGAACAACAGCTTCAGAAAGCCTTACACAAGTCTATACTGCGTGCCGACTTTGACTGTCCGACAGGTGCGCGGGAGTTGGTCAGCTTTTTCCTGGGCCTGCAGCTTCTCGCCCGGATCAATCCCAACCAGCACCAACTGGATCGACAGGTAAAAAACAGCCTGCAGCAGATCCTGCAACCCAGGCAGTAGAACAAAGACCATGGATGCATACTGCCTGACCTTCTAGGAGCCCTGGAGGTCAGCACTTTAGCGGTGATCCATGTCGGATTACGAATTATCAATTCTAATCCGACCAAAAATAAAACCCGTTGAGTTCATCTACAGCCATTGCAGCGCCGACGATTATTCCGGGATTAGTACCCGACATGCCCGGCCTGTTGCATAATGGTCTCTAAACCACAGATTGCACAAGATTAACTCCATGGCCATTACCCAAATCATCCTGCACCAGCTGGAACAGGCACCCGACAGTGAAACCCTGACCGCCGTCGAGGCTGGCCACAGTCTTACTCCCACTCCGGCGCTGGAAGCCATGCTGGACGACCTCCTGCAGACTTACAATAAAAAGCAGGACAAACGTTACGGCCAGTTTGCAGAAGACGCCGAAAGCTCCTTTCCCGGCGAGCTTCAGCAGTACCTGGACGAAAGCATTGACTTCACTACGCTGACACGACAGACCCTGAACAAGCTTCGGGAAAGCCTTGACCAGGCTGGAGCACTGGGGGGCGGCTACGTTCTCTTTGCCGACTATCAGCAGGGACTGACCCGCTACCTGATGCTGTGCATGCTCACCAGCAATGTCAGCGTCACTGTCACCGAAGACCTGGCTATACAGGACTGCGCCTACCTGGACACCGGCAAAATGCCCCTGGCCTGTCGCATCAACATCACCGAATGGCAGGGCAGTGCAGATAACGGCCGTTACCTTTCATTCCTGCGCCCACGGGGCGGCCGACGCCTCAGCGATGTTTTCCAGGAAGCCCTGGGCTGCAGTGAAACTGGCGGCAGTAAGGAAGAGGCGGACACCCTGGTCAAAACGGTGAAAGAGTTTGCCAAAGAGGCGCCTTCCCTTGAGAACCACAAGGAAGTCAGCCGCAAGGTCTATGACTACTGCCAGAGCAAGGTCGATGAAGGGGATGCCATTACCCTTGAAGAACTGACCGGCCATCTCAGTGAGGCCGGTGAAGATGAATTCGCCCGCTTCGTCAACACCCGCGACTACGACATGAGCCAGCCCATGTCACCAGAGAAGCGCATTCTGACCAAACTGGTACGCTATACAGGCAGAAGCAGGGGACTCACCCTGGCTTTCGATGCTGAACTATTGGGTGGACAGGTACAGTATGACGCCGAGAACGATCAGCTGATTATCAGGGGCGTTCCGGAAAAACTCAAAGAACAGCTGCAGGGCAGCTAGTACATGGTTTCAATGAGATTGATGGTTTGTGTAGGTCGGATTACGAATTTACAATTCTAATCCGACCTACAAGTCAAACACGTTGAAATCATGTATTAGCCTGGCAACAGACTCATTTCAGCCGAAGTGAGTCTTCCCCCCTTCCATCCAGCCTCCACCGGCCCAGACCGTTAAGTAGACCAGGGAATTACCGATAACCAACCAGACAACCCGTTCAAGCCCCGGAGCCTGGGATGATCCGCTCACTGCTGAAACTCTGCCTGATTACATCCAGCCTGTTGCTATCAAACGCACACGGATCTGGCAATGGCGGGTTGACGCCTGAACAC
>JBPCXN010000403.1:0-11842 GCA_051008495.1 Endozoicomonas sp.
GAGCAACAGCGTAAAGCTGCCTGATATTGTTATCATCACCGCATTCAACAAGCACCGCGTCGAGGGCATCCAGACTGGTTCCAGACATAAGGCCAATGTAGTAGTTGCTCATGGTGCGTCACCTGCCGGAGGGGGATTGCCCTATCTTAACTTGAAAGTGTTACAGAACGCATGGCCTTCAGAGGGTGGGCCGTCAGAGACTGACTGTTTTCCTGGCCAGGGTATTTATAAGAGGTGACAGGTGCTTCTCATAGTGACGCCAGCGTTCTTTTGAAGACTGGTATACAGGCCGGCGAACCTGCAGGTCACTGGCGGTATAGACATTTCTGGTGTTTTCGTGGAACAGAAGACACTGCGGGTCCCATTCAAGATCACAATAAGAGATAATTCGCCGACTGACAGCCTCTGGATTGTCAATCAAGTCTTCATACTGTACCTCAAGCATTTCGATCGGAAGTACTTCACGCCAGTGTTTCATCAATTTTTGGTAGGCGAGATAGTATTCCGCCAGTTCTTTCATGTCGTAGCTGAAGTACTGACCGGTATGGAACCATGTCTGGAAACAGGACAGACAATTGTCCAGAGGATTCCGCTGGCAATGAATGATCTTTGCCCCGGGGAACATTGAGGCGATTACTCCCAGGAAAAGATAGTTGTCCAGTTTCTTGTTGGTGACGATCTTCTTATCGGGTGCAATTGAGCGTAACTGCTTCAGATATTCCCGGGCCAGATGACTGCTCGTATTATTATCGAGTGCGGCAAGGGACTGAAATACTGAATCTCTGTCGACGACGCCTGCAAGCAGGTTATCTAACAAAAGAGTTTCACCTCCTCCATGAGCCATAGGATGTGTTGCAATTATCTGTTCAACCAGCGTCGAGCCGGAACGGGGCATACCGATAATAAATACCGGTGACTCGGAATCAGTCTCTTTGGTGCCGAATCGATCATTGAAATAACTTTGATTGAATGATTCCGCGACCGAGTTCAACAGTGCTGATTCACTTTCACTGCTGTAAGTTATTTTTCTGCGCTGTAGGGTGTTGCCCTGGCTTGTGTGGAGAAAAGCCTGGTCATAGGATTTCGCTTTGTTGTAAACAAGCCCGAGAGAATAGTGCAGGAACATTCGATCATCCTTCGGAAGATCACCTCTTTCCAGCTGATGGTGAATGTTTTGTACTTCTGTTGTATCCAGTGAGGGTTCGATCTGGGTCAGGTTGAAGTAAGCACTTCCTGCCGCTGGGTTTATTGAGATAATGCTTCTGAAGGCCGCCGAAGCTTCAGTCTTCACCCCTTGCCCTCGAAGGGCGATGCCCAGGTTGTTCAAGGCGCTCAGGTTGGAAGGGTTGACGGCAATGGCTTTCTCATAAAAACGGACAGCTTCCGCCAGGTTTCCCTGCCTGCTGAAGAGATCACCAAGGGACTGCAGGGAAGGTTCATGGAAAGGGGCAAGTGCAATGACTTTTTTATGTTGAACGATTGCTTCATTCAAACGCCCCTGTTTTTGTAATACCCTCGCGGTGCCAAGATAAGCCTCTGCATAAGCTGGGTCTGTTAATGCAACGTTTTCATATTGTTGTAAAGCGCTGTCCAGGTCGCCCTGGTTTTCGAAGATGATGCCAAGATCATAATTGGCGCCCGCATATGAAGGATCGACTGAAAGAGCATTTTTGATATGATGGATTGCGTTGCCGGTATTTCCTTTCTGGTAATCAATCAATCCCAGTGAGTGCAGTGCAATTGGGTTGTCGGGTTGTGACTGGAGTATGAGTCGATAACATTGTTCTGCTTGCTCAAACTGACCCAGATGGAAGTGCTGTTGTGCAGCATTTAACAGTTCCTGGATGGTTTGCATGCTGACTGGCCTTTATAAATCCAACGATTCGACTGCGGAAAAACAGGTACAGAAATAATGCAGCCACTGCCCCTGGATTGCCAGGCTTTTTATGACGCTGATTTTCTGAGTAACGATGAGGCCAAAGACCTTTACTCCGAAATCGTTGCGGGATTCGATGTCACCAACAGAGTGGTGAAAATGGCCGACGGGACAGAGCGTATTGTCGGAAACACTTCTCACCTTTTTGCCGATCCGGAACTGACTTCCTTCGACCGGCTTCATGAAGTTTGGGGCGCGCGGTCTGCCTGGACGGAATCACTGGTTCAGGTTCGGGATCGAATCGAAGCCGCCACCGGGGAACATTTTCGGGTCGCCATCAGTAATTATTATAAGGATGGTACAGACTACAAGGGCTTTCACCGGGACTTGCCCGCCTTTGGGCCCACCAGATATATTGCTTCGCTGTCTCTCGGGGCCGAAAGAGAGTTCGTTTTCCGGAGCGTATCGAACCCAGCCGATCAATACTCCATTCGAATGGCTTCCGGCAGCCTGGTGTTTATGGGAGAAGGCTGCCAGGAGTTATATGAGCACGGAGTGCCTGTTGATGAGCATTGCCATGAGCCCAGAGTGAATATTTCTTTCAGGAAATACGGTCGGACAGACCAATAACGCCTTTAAGCCAGTCATTGCTCAGGCAGTCTACAACCAGGTGAATGCGGCTTGTGTCGCTGTTATTGACGACAGAGTGTGGTTCATCAGCATTGAGGTACCACAGCTCACCCTCTCGAATGGGCACTGCTTCGTCGGCAACGGTAAATGCCACTTTCTCATCGCTGACCAGACTCAGGTGCAGTCGCGCCTGGCCTTTGGAAAAACACAGGCCGTCATCCCGGTGTGTATTGATTTTCGCGCCCGGATCCAGCTTCATCAAGCGTGCAGACATCACCCCGCAACAGAACTGCTGCAGGAAAGTATCAATACCAGGAGCGTTTTCCATCACCGGGTAGTTCAGGTAACTTTGCGGGTCTTCTTCGGATATCTGGAATGCCTGAAGAATCGGGTTTGTATCTCTGTGACAGGCGAGTCCTCTCAGGGGCAGGACCTGCCAGCCACCGCTGTAATCTTTCTGGTTGACGTGCTCGACCCACTCGCCGGTTTCCAGAAGCCTGAGAACATCCTGTCGTATGCCGGTAAAGTCCGGGATATCCAGATGGGTCTTTTTAAAAGGAACGTCGTTTATCTGGATGTCCATGGGCGGATCTCATTCATTGTTATTGTGAGAGTTTCAGGATGCTATCTTCTCAACCTGACCGACACCGCGTCTATTGACTGTCTTCAACGGGGTAAATGTTTTGACCAGCTGGCGTTATTGATACGCCAATAGGCTTCTGGTCGTTCTGATTGAAAAATACAATGTCCCGGCATTACCGCCTGTTGCTATGCTGGTCGAACCACCAAGAAAAACGGAGAAAGCAGTATGTCTCTTCAAACCAGGGTTGAACATCTTGAGTCGAAGTTCGACACCCTTGATCACTCCATGCGTGAACTGATGCGTGTGGTCAGTGGTACCCATGAGGTTGTGGCACTGATTCTCAAAGACCAGTTGGAAATGCGCAAGGAACTGTTTGAGTTCAAGGGCGAAGTGCGTTCCGAGTTCAAGACAGTGCGTTCCGAATTCAATGAACGGTTCGACCAGCTTGAACTGCTGATTCGTCAGCACTTCATCACATAAAGCGGGAGCTCTTCTCTGCTGCAGGATCACGGACGATCACGACAACTGCATCCCGGCATCCAGTTTGAACCTTTCTGCAAAAGCCAGCCCGCTGAACACGCCTTCAGTCACCATCATCACATCCAGCCTCAAGGCACCATCCACCGTAGCCACTATCAAGCCCTCAGGCTCGCCCACATGCAAAACAGTGCCAGGCTCAACACCATAGCCGGGATGTTCTACCTGTGTCGCCTGCAACAGGGCAATCTGTGACTGTCGCCATTTGAGAACGGCGCCGTTGAATTGAGGGTTTCCAGCCCTTGCCATTGCGGCAATTTCCGCACCGGTCATGTTACGCCAGTCAACCACAAGATCTTCAGGCTTGGGCATGGGCGCTGAGGTAGGTTCGCCTTCCTGTGGGCGGGGATTCAGCTCACCGGCAGACAGCTTCTCCAGGAACTCCATGATAAACACCGGAGCCTGTGCCGCCATGGTATTGGCCAGGGTATTCAGGGTGTCTCTGGCCTCCAGAGGCAAGGGCTGCTGGAAAACAATATCTCCGGAATCCACTGCCTGCTCCATCCGGGTGATGGTCAGGCAGCTCTCTGTTTCCCGGTTGCGGATCTGCCAGTACAGCGGCATGGCGCCACGGTACTTTGGCAGGGGTGAAGCGTGCAGGTTATAAATGCCACGGTTGAAGGATTGCAGAATCTTATCTGGCAGATGGTGGGAAAAGGTATAAACCAGACCGCTATCGGCCTGCCAGCGATCGATCAGCGGCAGTATCTGGTCAGGGTTGTCTTCCTGGTAGGCCTGAAATGGAATGCCTGCCTGCTGCAGCTGATACGACAGCTGCTGGGCATCAGGATCTTGTCGTGCTGAAACAATCACGCCCGCCAGTTGTCCAGCCTGAAGAAGCTGGTTAATAGCCGGAATAACAATACTGCTTGAAGCGAAAAGAGCCAGTTTGATTTTATTGTTGGGTTGGCTTTCGGACATTAGAACATCCTTCTCAATTTATCCGTTTTCGTAGGTCGGATTAGAATCGCAGATTCGTAATCCGACAATATTGGAATGCAGGCGGCAAATACCTTCAGTCTTTGGTTGGCAGAAACCCCGGCAACCCATTCAGCCGATAATAGAATTTCAGCCGGTCGCCACTGTTGACCAGCAGGTCCCCAGGCTTGGGTTCCATCGGGACAAAATTGATGCACACCTGCATATCGGGCAGTGGGTGGGTAATGCCGGAATCGTATTCGCCAATCACTTCCTGACCGTCTTCATACTCACCGGCGATCACCCGGGTGCAGATCAGCAGAACCGGCTTATGCATGTCATCCGGCAATTCCGGCAGCAGGACACTGCCGCACTCTATCAGACTGGTGAACTGATCCACCTGCTGTTCCCTGAGACTGCGCAGACTGTCAGGGGTGAGACTCAGGATCTCACCCAGTTCTATCCTCCGGTTAAGGATTTCCGGACTCATATTGGCTGCAAAGACGTTGCCGGATTTGCCCTGCCACTGTTCGTTATACTCCTGCTGACCTTCACCGATCACCGCCCGCACGCTGACTTCCCTGGGGATGAAAATACCATCCGGCGCCATCATTCCGGCAAAATGTCTCGCCAGCGCCAGGTGACCCTCCCGGCTGAAACCGTGCTGCATGGCCTCCAGCACGACAATATGCACAGGCTCTGTGGTTTCATACTGACAACCATCCAGGTGCAGAACATCCCGTATAAACGCTGTGATTTGCAAAGTCTCTGCCAGAGCATTAAGACTGGCGACAGCACCCGGCTGCATATCAATCAGGGTAATCTGCAGATCCTGCTCACTGTACAGACCCTGCTGCTGGTAATAGGCAATCAACGGCAGCAGCAGCGGTGCCAGAGGACCACAGGCGGGATAGACAATATTCAGAGGGCCTGGAATCCGACGGCTTAGATCAGCAACCGCCCGGTCCACTGCCCGGATAAAGGCCCGCACCCGCAGAGTGTCTTTCTGGCTGGTAACACAGTGATCCGGCGACATCACCAGCCCGTGTTGGCCAATATACTGACGTTTACGCAAATCTGCCGGGACATCACAGCTGGCGTAAATGGCCTGTTGATGGCTGAATAGCCGCTGCAGCTTCTGGTCGAGACTGTGTTTATCAAGCGGCTGGTGCAGTATTTCCGTGACTGTTGAGACAATACAGCTCAGCAGATCGTCTGTTTTTTCTGTCGGCTGAGTCGGCTGAGTAGTGTCGGCTTGTGGCGGCTGCAGGGCGCCGTTCAGCTGTTGCCGCAGAAAGTCATTGAGAGAACCCGTGGCGGCTGCCGGGTCAGCATAGGCGGAGGTGGGTTCCTGCAGAAAGGGGGAAGGCTGGTTCTTGCTCATGGTTTAACAGTATTTCCTGGGATGGCAGGCGCTGCTGCAGGCGCTACTGAAGAGTGTTTGCAGCCGAAATGAAAATTCCATTCGGGGTCGTGGCGAAACAGAAAAAAGCCAACCCGGAATTTCCGGGTTGGCGAGCATCAGTTTCTGCTTGGAAAAATGCCTTGCACGCACAGGATATAGTAGATACCCAGGGCAGGCTGCAAAATACTAAAGGGCAGGTTGCCTCCGGTGGGGGCTACGGTGACACTGCCGCCGGTAATCCCCCCTCCGCTGCCGGTGATGGAGACAGAGACGGCATCGTCAGCCATGGTTGTATCTTTAGTTGATGAGTAACCGCCGCTTGTGGCGGCCAAACCAGCTATAGAATTAGCCCAATAGCCGCCTCCAGGTGTATTCAGGTCCCCAGAGCCATCAAGTGCATTAACGGTAGCAGTGGCTGTCAGCCCGCCAGGGCTGGCGCCAGTACCCGTAAAGGTGGCAGCATGGATGTGTGAAGGGAGGTGAGGGATCGCTAAAGAAACGGATTCCACTCCCGGCTTTTGACCTATCCTCACTGGAGCCAGACCAGGGCCGTCGCCCGCACCCTGCGGTATCCGGCTACGCAGATCGGGTATACCAAAGTTGGTTCGGCCATCCCCACCCCAGGTCGTCCCCAGGATAGCGTACAGCGCCTGGTTCTCGCTGATGGCCACTAGCTGTCCCCCGCATATAGCCCAGTCTCTGGGTGCAAAATTACCACCAAACAGAATGGTGCCGCCCATGATAAATTCCATTTACAGGTTCTCCTTGTGAGTATTGCCGGACATTCAGAAGGCCTGCAGGAAGACTACCTCTTTAAATCCTCTGGTGCTTATGAATGACAGTGATCTTTTTATTCTAATGTTCAAATATCGCTTGCTTAGGGGAGCGGCAATTCAGAATTCACCGTTACTCGTCATTCCCGCGCAGGCGGGAATCTATCACGAAGAGTGGATCCCCGCCTGCGCGGGAATGACGCTGGTAGAATCTTGGCTACCCCTTCCCTTAACTCTGACCACAACCATGAAAGCAAGCAAACATGACCGTTTTATTACGCAAAATATCTTGCTGAAGGTAAAAGGCAAATACAAGTTATTTTTTTGAACAGGAAACTAAACGACTGTTCCATGCAGAGTAATTCGAATTGTCAGACTTTGTCAGGTTTGATTGTTCCATTGGAAGAACGATTGCTCCCCTTGGTTAAACTTGTTAATAGTTAGAGACTCACAGAATAGTTTTGCCAGTCTCTGTGGTATTGTTTATTATCCGACCATAAAGACAACCCTGTTAAAGCAGATAACTTAGTCTGCTGACACAAACAACTGGGCAAAACGCATGGATGCATCCTTTATTCGTCGCCTGGCGTCATTCTGGAAAAGACGCCCTGACTCATCAGCTCTCTCCCAGCCTGATCCTTCGCTGCCTGTGACTAAAGCCCCCGGTTTTGCCCTGGAGCCGCGCATCATGCTGGATGCCGCGATAGTCAGCACCGGTGCGGAAGTGTTGGAAGATACCGGGACTCAACCGTCTCAGGAGCAGCAAACGCCACCTCCGGCAACCACCCAGCCCAGTAAGGATGAGCTGGCCGAAGCCCTGGAAGCTTTCAATCCTCCGGCCATAAGCAAAGAAGTCCTTCTGATTGATCCCTCCGTACCGGATTATGAAACCCTGCTGGCGGGTATACCCGAAAACGCCCAGGTTCATATTCTTTCCTCCTCTGCGTCACTGGAAGAAATCGCCGGGGTGCTTTCCAGTTATCAAAATCTTGATGCTGTCCATATTATTTCCCATGGCAGCACCGGCTCTTTATCGCTCAGTGGTGAAACCGTTAATTCGGCCTCACTTGAATCACAGCGTGAAACACTGGCTGTTATTGGTCAGTCATTATCTGAGGAAGGCGATATCCTTCTTTACGGTTGTAATGTTGGCAGTGATGGCGAAGGGCAGGCCTTTATTGAACAGCTGGCCGAATTGACCGGGGCGGATGTTGCCGCTTCGGATGATTTGACCGGTTCCTCAGATTTTGGTGGGGATTGGGAACTGGAAGCCTCTTCCGGAATGATTGGAAGTGATACGGCATTCACTGAGTTGTCTGCCAATACCTATCGTTCAGTACTTGGAGAAATTGTAAACGGAGGGGTGGGAGCAGCTACTACCAATGGCACTTCTGCAGGGCAAGTCTTTACAGCAACAGAGACGGGGGTTATCAGTGAAATACATGTAGTTCAGAGCAATCAGTCTGACGGCGTAGGACAACCAGTTCCGGGCCCGGGGGCAGTTACATTAACTTTAACCATTTATGATGGAATAGGAACTGGTGGAACCGTACTTCACACACAGCAGGTTAACCTCGTTGATTCTGCTATTGATGCAGCTACATATACTTTTCAAGCCATTGAAATAGATGCAGCCGTGAATATTGTCAGTGGCAATCAGTACAGTTTCGAATTAACGGGCGGAGCTGCTGGAGGTACACAAGTTAACCTGTTATACGAAACTACAAAAAACTATCCCGGTGGTGATATTGTATTCGGTGGTGCAGTTAATCCTGCTGGTGATCTTATATTTAAAGTGGTTCAGGGACCTGCTGCTGTAGCCAATACCGACCCATCCATCTCAATAGATGACGCCACTCTCCCTTACATCGAAGATAATGCCGCCATACAGGTTGATGCGGCTGCAACGGTAAACGATGATGACGGTGACGCCGACTGGGATGGCGGTACTCTGACAGCTCAGATTACTGCCAATAACGAGGCGGCTGACCGCCTTTCTATCAGTGATACCGATGGTGACGGGACGGCGATTACCGTTTCCGGAACCAACATACTCGCCAACGGAACCGATATTGGAGACTTGAGTTCAAGCGGTGGAACTGTAACGAATGGTACGGCGCTGACGATTACCTTCGACAGTGATGCCACCAACGCCATTGTGCAGGAAGTATTGCGATCACTTCGTTATGACAACACTTCAGACAACCCCGGTACCAGCAATCGAACTATTACCATAACAGCCACGGATAATGATAGTGGCACAAATAACGACACCAGAACGGTGTCTGTGGCTGCCCAGAACGATGCACCCACGAACAGTGGCACCCTGCCAGCTTCTGCCACTGTGACAGAAGATATTGCCGGTAACCTTGACCTGTCAGCTTCCAACTTTGCCGATGTTGACAGTGCTGGCACAGTGGATGTGATTCTGACAGCCAGCAGCGGAACCTTGACGGCCTCATCTGGAAGTATCGGCATTACCGGTTCCGGTACTGGCACACTGACGCTCACAGACACCTTTGCCAACATCAACACATTCCTTAATACGGCTTCGAGCGTTCAGTACACAGGGGCAAGTAATGTCAGTGGCAATGGTGCCGCAACCATAACGGTCACGGCCAATGACAACAATGGCTCGGGCAATGTCAATCTGGGAACAGTGAGTGTCAATATCACACCAGTGAATGATGTTCCCGTAGTCAGCGAGATCGATGGCGATTCGCTTACCTATAACGAAGATGATGGAGCGGTTGTTCTGGATCAGGGGTCCGCGCTGACTCTGGTGGATATTGATTCCAGCGATTTTAACGGCGGCGCAATGGCTGCCTCCATTCAGGGCGGCAAGGTTTCCGGGGAAGATGTTCTGAGCTTTGATACTTCCGGGGCTGTATCGCTGGATGGCACCACAGCCGGAAGCAATGTCAGGGTTTCAGGCACCATTGTGGGTACACTGGATTCTGATATTGCCGCCGGTAATGATCTGTTTGTGTCGCTTGTGACCGATGCTAATGCCAGCAATATACAAACGCTTATGCGGGCTGTGACTTACGAGAACATCAATACCGCCAACCCCAGTACGGGAGCCCGCACTATCGCCCTGGCTGCCAGCGATGGTGATGGCGGCGATTCCAGCCTTTCGACAGTCACTGTCACTGTCGCTGCTGTAAATGATGCGCCGGTGCTTGACGCTAATCAGTCTCCGACCCTGACAGGCATTAATGAAGATGTTCCTGGCGCCAGTAACACGGGGACAACAGTTGCGGATATTATTGTCAACGGTTCAATCACTGACCCTGACGGCTCTCCAGTGGAGGCCATTGCGGTCACGTCTGTGGATAACACTAATGGTGTCTGGCAGTATTTTGACAGCTCATGGCAGAACTTTTCAGCGACAACCGGGCAGGTTGTTAATATAGCGGCTAGCGCCAGGCTTCTGGATTCAACCCATACGGTTCGTTTTGTGCCCGATGCCAACTGGAATGGTAATGCCACATTGACATTCCGGGCCTGGGACAAGAGCGCTGGCAGTGCCGGTGGAACCGCTGATGCTTCTTCTGGTGGCGGCAGCAGTGCATTTTCTTCAGCGACAGATACGGCTCAGATCACGGTTTCTGCCGTGAATGACGTCCCCGGAGTGAATGCTGATCCCGATAACAGCTCCGGCGGCGCTCCCGGATTTGAAACCACCTTTGCCGCAGGCAGCTCCTCGGGAGTGGCGGTTGTTGATTCAGACTTCACCATTACCGATATTGACGACACGCATATTGAATCAGCGGTTATCAGCCTTAGTGGTGATAGTGACAGTCCCAGCGAGAGTATATCTATAGAAGGGCTTGGTCCATCTCCAGCCACATCCGGGGCGATAACGGTCACGTATACAGCTACACAGATCAACCTGTCCGGATCAGCGACAAAGGCCGACTATGAAGCCCTGATCAAACAGATCCGATACGGCAACAGTGAAGCGTCAGCTGACGCCACAACCGGTGACCGGACAGTCACTATATCCGTAAACGACGGTGAAGACCCTTCCAATTCCGAACTAGCCACCATTTCCGTGGTTTCGGCCCCCGTTGTGGATACCGGCCCTGGCAAAACCTATACCGAAAACGATGGCAATACCCCGGTGTTGGTCATTGATTCCAGCGCCACCATTACTGACAGTGACAGCGCAAATTTGTCACAAATGGTGATCAATAACAGCAATGCCAAAGCTGGAGACAGGATTACCCTGGCCGGTCGCAATAATAGTGATGCAGTGAATGGCATTACCATAACCTATAACAACGTCAACCAGATCACCCTCTCAGGCAGTGCTACAAAAGCAGAATACCTGAGCCTGTTGAAAGAGCTGCAGTTTGACAATAACAGTCAGAACCCGGATACCACAGATCGAAACATCTCCATTGCCACTACCGATACCGATGGCAATACTGGAACGACAGGGACTACCGTAGCTGTTCAGGGAACAAACGACGCGCCCGTGGCGACGAACGACACCGGTGCGGTGAATGAAGACGCGACACTGACGGTGACCCAGGCCAATGGCGTGGTGGACAACAACGACACCGATGTGGACGGCGACACCGTCACGGTGAGTGCGATCCGCACCGGCACCGAAGCTGGCAGCGGCACAGGCGGCACGGTGGGCAGTACTCTGACCGGCACCTACGGCACGCTAACCCTGAATGCCGACGGCAGCTACAGCTACGTGGCGGACCAGGCGGCAGCGGATGCGCTGGCGTTGAACGCCACGGCCACCGACACCTTTACCTACACCCTCCGTGACGGCAAGGGCGGGACCGACACCGCCGAGATCGTCATCACTGTGACCGGTAGCAACGACACGCCGGCGATCCAGGTCGTCGATGTCACTGGTACTATCGAGGAAGGCAGTACGCTGAACGACAGCGGCTCAGTGACCTTTACTGATCTGGATCTCACCGATCGTCCGGTTGCCACCGAAGCAACGAAGAGCGTCACACCATCGGGCATCACCCTGACCACCGACCAGCGCACGGCCATTGAAAATGCCTTTACCATCACCAATGCTGGCGGCAATACCCACGACGGCACGGTGACCTGGGATTACACCATCACCGAAGGTGAACTGAACTTCC
>JBPCXN010000404.1:0-10844 GCA_051008495.1 Endozoicomonas sp.
CTAATATGGACGACGACGGCGTGCATTTTCTAGTGCATAAAATGAACCGTGCCAATTGCCTGGTGGTGACCGCTGCAGGAAATATGCAAGCGGTGGACGGTATTTGCTCAGATTTCAGGAATGAAGAGAAACTGCGTGAAGAGTGCCGCCGCTCCCGACAGGAGGGATTTACCGGCAAGATTGCCATTCACCCTTCCCAGGTTGCGGTCATCAACGAATGCTTCACCCCTTCTGATGAAGAGGTGGCTTATGCCAATCGCATCATCGAGGCATTCGAAAATGCGCAGGGTGCCGGCACTGTGGCACTGGATGGAAAGATGCTGGACTTGCCACACCTTAAGCAGGCCAGGCGCATTTTGGAGCAGCACAAGAATTCACAAACTTGATCTGGACAGATCTAAGCCTGAAGTGCGATAAATGACCCAGACTCCAGAACAAAAATAAAAACCGAGGCTCTCATGTTTTCTCTGACCCAAATGATCCGCCGCTCGGCGCAAATCAATCCCAATGGTATCGCCACTTCCATGGAAGGCCGGGAAGCCACCTGGCAGCAACTGGTGGAACGGGTATCCATCATTGCCGGCGGACTGCAGAAGCTGGGAGTCCGGGAAGGGGACCGGGTAGCCATTCTCTCCCTGAACAGCGACACCTACTTTGAGAGCCTGTTCGCCATTCCCTGGGCCGGCGGCGCCAGCGTGCCCATTAACTGTCGTCTGGCTGACCCGGAAATTGAATACTGGCTGGAGAATAGTGAGAGCAAGGTTCTGTTTGTTGACCGGACCTTTGTTGACCGGATTCCGGCCCTGCAGGAAAAACTTCCTTTACTGGAACATGTTGTCTACATGGGCCAGGATGATGCCCCCCATAACTTTATACCTTACGCCTCGTTACTGACCGGTGAAGGGGTGGCAGACGCCGGACGAACTGACGATGACCTGGCCGCTATTTATTATACCGGGGGCACTACCGGCCGCTCCAAAGGCGTCATGCTCAGTCACAAAAACCTGGTTGCCAATACCATACAGGTATCCAGCTTCCTTGAGGTGTCTGACAATGAGCGTATTCTTCATGTTGCCCCTATGTTTCACATAGCAGATGGCCTGGTCATTAATACCAGTTCACTGCTAGCTGGCAGCAATTACTTTATGCCCGCCTTTGACCCCGAGAGTGTCATGAAGGCGGTACAGGAACACAAAATACAGCGTATGCTGCTGGTTCCAACCATGGTTAACATGGTGGTGAATCACCCCGCAATCGGAAATTATGACCTATCGTCTCTGACGAGCGTTCTCTATGGTGCTTCACCTATTCCCGAAGCGGTCATCACCAAGGCCATGGAAGTACTTCCCCATACCCGTTTCTACCAGGGTTATGGCCAAACAGAAGCAGCGCCTTTTATCACCGGCCTGTCGCCTGAGTATCACGTTACTTCCGGCCCGTTGAGTGGCAAGCTCAACTCAGCAGGTCGTGCAGTAGCCGGTGTAGAGCTGGTAATACTCGACGATGATGACCAACCTCTGCCAACCGGAGAGGTCGGAGAAATCTGCCTGCGGGGCCCCAACGTAATGATGGGTTACCTGGGCATGGAAGAAACCACACAGACTACACTCCGCAATGGCTGGCTTCATACAGGCGACGGCGGTCGACTGGACGAAGACGGTTTCCTGTTCATTGTTGACCGGGTCAAGGACATGATCGTTTCCGGGGCTGAAAACGTCTACTCCATTGAGGTGGAGAACGCCATCCACAAACACCCGGATGTAGCTCAGTGTGCGGTAATTGGCATCCCCAGCGAAAAGTGGGGGGAACAGGTTCATGCCATCATTGTTCCCAAACCTGGTAAAGAGCCTGTTTCTGAAGACATTATCAAGCACTGCCGGGCATTGATTGCTGACTACAAATGCCCACGCAGCATCAGTTTCCAGAATGATCCTCTGCCGCTTTCCGGTGCAGGAAAAATTCTGAAAAACGAGTTACGAAAGCCCTTCTGGGACGACAATGATCGTTCCGTGAATTGATCAGTCTTTCGCTGATGCCCCTGACGCTTTATCAGGGGCTTTCTCCTTCAGCTCTTTCTTGCCAGGTTTCTGGCTTTTCTTTTTGTCCGGTTTCCCGGTTTTAGCATGCTCTTTCCTCCTGGCGTAGTCTTCTATCTTTTCTCCCACCCTGTAGTCATCCAGAAGAAACGGCTCTTTTTCATCACACAGCTCAATCATCCTGATTTTCTTCTGCAACATCAGCAGGAACAGTTCTTTCTCTTGCTGAAACTCCTTTGCATGATCATGGTAACCCCCTCCCAGCAAATGACGGAATTCATGCTGGGCAACAATGGCATCCAGGCCTATCAGATCACGTGTAAACGTTTTGCCTTTGGCATCCATGGCACTCATGGTGATGCTTTTCCAGGTAGCCACCCTGCCAAACTCCTTGCCTTTCGAGCTCAGGCAACCATGCCAGAAACAGACTCTCTCTTTAGATGCCTTGGTGATGACTGGATTGATAAAGACTTCAGAAGGTGCCGAGGCCGTCACCATGGGCGGCGGGCCAATAAGGAATACCTGCCAGGGTTTGCCCAGCTGATTGGCTGAGATTCCGCCCCCGATGTTCGAGGTCATGGCCGAGTGCATGGTTTTGATAAAGTCATCCAGCGCTTTGTCCGGTAACTGTTTGATGGGCTGAGTCGGTGCATTCAGCAGTAACTGGTGCTCAGGATTGTCAAACTGGTATATGACCGGCCTACCCTTTGCCGCCTCCTTCTTTTCAGGCTGCTGGGCAGGCCCGTTCTTGCCCTGCAGGGCAGTGTTTTTTTCCGGCACCGGGGCCGCTGAAATGCCGGCGGCTGTCACGACCAGCAGAATGCACAGAATCCACCTCATTTCCAACAATGGAAATCTCCTGATCACTTTGCATACAAAGGTTTCAGGATAGACCAACCGGAGGGTTCAGGATTTCTAAGTCTGTATCTCACTTTCATAGTCACTAAACTTTCAGCTCACTCGGAAAATCCAGTCATCGACGCTTTGACCTACTGGGGCGTGTTTTTGATCTGCTGGTGCTCAAACACCTCTTCAAGCTTTTCACACATGGAGTAGGCCTCATGACTTAAACTTGAAGTTACCGCCAGGAGAACAGGTTTGATGATGTCGAACTGACGGGCATCAGTCATTTGCAAGATTTCGAATATTCCTTCCGCAATACGCGCCTGATGATGACATGTATTAGGTAAATCAGAAGGATCCTCTGTCTCCCCCTGCTCATTTCGATAACCTGTTGTCATATTCATAGCTATGGAACGGCCTCTCCCAACTATTTTTCTAGCTTTAATATACTGTATACATAAACAGTATTTCATTCAATCCGATTATTAGCAGCTATCAGACTTTTTCTGCTGTCTGGTCTGCTGGCGGTAGTCCTTACGGATACCCAGCCAGACATTGACAAACAGGCCAATGACGCCAGCCACGGCCAGTACATCCGACATATGTAACTGAAAAGATCCGTCCATAACCTGGGCCCAGGTGGCGTCGCTGAAGCTGCGGGCTACGGCGGAATTTTTCAGTGATATTCCCGTAGCCAGCCCCCCTCCTGCTATCACTGATGAGCTGTGTGAGTCCATCATGCCTTCCCTGCCAGCCACTCCACCACATCGAAGCAGGGGCAATCTTTGTCCACCCCGGGAAAGTCCCTGTGGCCTTGCACAGTGGCTTCTGGGTAAAGCGTTTGCAGGCCAGGCAACAATATGCTCAGTGCCGTATATTGTTCGGGAGTGTAATTTGGCTCCGGCTGCCCCCTGGTTCCCATGCCGCCCACCAGGCATATCCCCACACTGTTATGATTATGGCCACGTACATGAGCACCCACCTTATCGAGAGGTCGCCCCGGTTGTATTGAGCCATCACGGGTGATGACATAGTGGTAACCAATATCCGACCAGCCATTGTCAATAACATGCCAGTCCCGGATGTGACCGGCTCCAATGTCCATATCTGCCGGCGTATCGCTGCAATGGACCACCAGCAGGTTAGTAGTGTTTCGAGGTTTCATATCAGGCAAGCTCTGGGTCTGTAAGAACGCTCTGAGCGATTTGCCAGAGCTGGGGGAAAGGGAAAGGTAAAAAGAAGGAACTGCCGCCACGACAGGCGGCCATTTGTGTTCAGGATCGTCTGATGGTCAAGGCGCCAGTATCGATTCTGATATAAGCGCCATGGACGGGAACCCCGGAACTGGCCGCCCCGGCATCATCCGCTGCCTGTTTCATACGGCTGAAGACTAATGCCCAGTCTGTACCATCAAAGTGCCACCTTTGCAGACTGTCCTGGGCGGTAATTTCCCAGCCCGACCTGGCCGGAAACAATTCCCAGGTGGATCCGTTCCAGCGAGCTATTTTCTTCTCATGGCCTGCCCAGTCACCGGTGACACCAGCAGCCGGTATCAGGTAACGATGCCCCTTTTCCGGAGCTGCAGGGGGAGCCTGAGTAGTGGCTGACAGCACCGAGACATTCACCAGCGCCCCAAGGGCCTTCAAGTTTTCATCCATCTGCAGATTCCAGCCGGAATCGCCCAGGTTCCAGCCATAGTTCAGGCCGATATTTGCTTCCTGTTTAGCCATTAATGGCCTCCGTAATAGTTTCCGTAGTTATAGCCATAGCCCGAGCGCTCTACAGTCAGACTGTACTCCTGCAGACTTTGCAGCCCCTGTCGTCTGGACTTCAGATAGATAGTCAGCTTGGTGCTGCTTCGCTGCTGTTGTGCAGCTGCCTGGTTTGGCGACAGCTGATACAGTCCGGAAGGCGGGCTGACGGCTTTGTTCAGATCCGACTGTTCGGTGGTATAGCTGAAGCTTGTGCCGGTAAGGTCATTGCGGAACAACAGCTGTCGCTTGTTTTCATCAAGAATCTGCAGCTCGTACTCGGTACCACTTTCCGGGCCAATGGAGCCTTCGTTAAAGCCAACCAGCTTGACGGTTTGCTGCAAGCGATCCCGGTGCGCCCAGGAAATGCTGAGCCTGCCGTTGATCACTGACGGGTAGTGCTGGCTGTTGATGCGGATGTTACCCGGCGGATAAGGCCTGAAGGCCCGGCCAACCAGCTCACGGCTGACGCTGATGGCACTGGATAAAGGCAGCTCCCCCTGACCAGTCACCGTGGTCAACTTCATGTGGACTGTTTCACCCGCCAGGTAGGGGTTTTCATCGGATTCTGCGAAAACATCCCATGCCAGTATTCTTGCCCCGGCTTTATGGGCCGACGGCAAGGTATCCAGCACTCCCCTGGTGACATGGATGGCGGTGTCCGTCACCCTGTCCACCCGCATCAGTTCATCATCCATTTCGATATGGGAACCTTCCGGGATCAAGTCAATATCTACAGGGTCGTCTATAGCAAAGGCTGAGGTCAGGTAGTCAATATCCTGAGCCAGTACCGCTCCAGGGCAAAAGTCAGTCACACCCGCCTCTTCCACCTGGGTAGCGCTGGCGGCGCCCAGATGAAGCCCGGCCTTGATGGCATCGCCGGAAGGGCGGATACCTGTGCCCAGCACATAGGCTTCATCTTCTTCCAGCTGCGCCGCCTGCTTGTCACCCAGTCTCTGGGCCAGCTCCCAGTAAGGGGCTTCCCGTAAAACGCTGTCGATAACCGGAGCAGGCTTGGAAACCGGCGGCTGCCACTCTGAAACAGGGGGGGGCGAATACACGGCTTTGGCTGAGGCAAACACATCCTGTACGCACTCAATCTTGATCTGGTTATTATTGGGCACACCAAAACCCAGTTTGATTACCCTCATCACCACTTCGTCCACCCCATATTTGGGCCACTTCAGCTTGAAGGTATCGCCGATGTTCAGGTTGGCGGCCTGCCGGGTTGTGGTCAGCGTACAGCCAATCAACGGCACCGACACACCCTGCAAATCCCTGGCAGCCACTTTTGCGGCCAGCTCGCCGCTGGCAATGCCGGGATACTGCTTGGTGGTACTGATCACAGAACCCTGCTGCTGGGCCAGGGCAATATCCTGCACGCTCAGGGAGTCATTTTGGCCCGTTTCGATGTTCCAGTACTGCACAGTGACAGCATTGGTCAGCTCACCCACCGTTGGTCTGGCGAAGTCCTTGATCGCAATAATGTTGGATTCATCGAGAGTGGGAATCTTGTCAATGTCATAGTCTTCCCGGATCATCCGGAGAACGAATTTTCCGGTGGAACGGTCGACGTATAGAGCCCCGTCTATGTGCGCCAGCACATTCTGGATAAACTTCTGGATGGTCGTCTGTCTTGACCACAGCAGACAGAGTCCGAACTCTTCTTCATGGAGTTTGTCCGCGGCTTTGACAAAAGAGTTTCCATCCAGGTCACTTTCGTTGTAGCCCATGCCCCATTCAGTATCGGTCAGGCACTCACGAATGATATGAGCCGGGTTCATGGTCCCTTTGCCGATCTCGGCCTTCTGGTCGTACCACTGAATCCGGCCATCCTGCTTGCTTTTATGGATACGCTGAGCTCTGAACGCCCAGGGCTTCAGGTAGGGATTATTACCCAGATAGGGACGCCGCAGGATGGCGCTGACCACCCCCCGGAAAGAAGGCACCGGACCGGGAAGCCTGGACGCCAGGTAGCTGTTTGCCGTCTGGCTCTGTTCGCCAAAGGCAAAATCCACTGTACCCGATACCCCTCCCTCCCGCTTCTCGCCGCCAAACAGGCTGGGAGCATCAATCCGGATAGAAGAACTTCCGGTCGCCGAGCCACTCCAGGCCTGCCTCTTATCCACAGTGATGGCCGTGATCTGGTCAACCGGGCCGTGGCACAGCACCATATGCATCCCAAGATGGTATTTGTACCCCACCGTCTGTCTTTTCTTACTACGCCCGCCCACGTGCCGTCTCCACTATTTTCCTGACCATCAGGTCATCGAACTGTTCAAGCATTTCCGAACTGATGCCGTTGCGCACAAACTGTCGCCAGTCCAGGCCATGCTTGGCAAAGAACGCCTTGCCCCCCTCGATACAGAAGACACCTGACAGACGACAATCCTCGAGCGTTACGGTCACCGCTGACTGCTTCATTTCTTGCCTCCTTTCTTGCGGATTGGAACTACCCGCAGATCGCCATACCAGACAACATTGGGTGAAGAGATATCCCGCGTGCCGAACAGCACTGGAATCTCCTTGCCCACCTCGGCAACCGGCACATCCAGATCCTCGAACTCTGCCGGCGGCTGATCTTCCGGTTTGGGCTGCATGGCGGTGGCCACCACCACCATGCCCACAACCCAGGCTACGACCCAAGGCCAAACCATAACGCCTCCTTATACGATAGAGCTTCCATCAAACGGATTTTTGGTCGGGATATAGGGAAATCCGCCAAAATTATCCAGGTTATTGAACTTGTTCCTGCAGGTTTGCAGGCTGTGATCACAGCCGGGAAACACCAGCAGCTTGTCACCGGCAGACAGGCTGTGAAAGGGACGGACAAGAACAATGCCCGTCCCCTTGTGCCCGGTTATAAAACGCATTGAGCCATCTTCCGTCTGAGCGATACCGCCAGTGAAATGCCCTTCAGGCAAACCGGCGGTGACACCGGTCATGGTCAGCTCAACGCCACGCTGCATGGACTGAACGATATCCGTCACTTTGTATTTTTGCTGATTAACACGGCAGCCTTCCCCGTAAAGCACATGGCGGCACACCCGTTCATAACGTGCACGCAGCCCCGGACGGCGCATGGAGGTGAATACCGACTCACACTCCAGTGTCACTTCAGAGCCATCAGCCCGACCGGACACCACCCGGCCTTTCCAATAGAAGTCAAAAGGACCATTGGGGTAGCCCCCTCGATATACGGACAGCGTCGTCGGCAAGTCCGGGGCAAAGCCAATAAACTGCTGGGCAAACTCGTTGTCGCGGGGAAAGGACACCTTCAGTTCGGCCCTGAACAGATCTTCATCCTGAACCACTTCACTCCGGCTTAATGGCACAGGAATATACGGCTTGGACTGGAAAACCACTTCAGTTTCGCTATCGGTGAAATACCAGCTTTTCAGCCCCTGGGTGAACTCATAGAGCTCAACCGGGGCAGCGTTATCTGTCGAAGCATCGACCGGATTAATCATGGGATTCATCCTTTATCTGCAAAGTGGGTACGCGAACCGACACGCCACCGCCCTGATCATGGCTCAGCTCTATGCGGTCACTGTTAAACCGGGTGAAGGTCAGAAAGCTGATTCTGTCGATATCCGCTGGCTCGACCAGCCGCCCCAGGGAGCGGTCCATAGACAGCACTTCCCGGCCAGGTTCTGCGGCAGAACCGCCAAGAATTCTGCGGTAATAGACAGTGCCGTCCTGCAGCCGGATCATCACATCTCGAATACCGTAATACAGCGAATAACCGAGGCTCTTCACCACCAGTCCGGTAGAAGAAGCGCCAATCGGTTCAACCGGCTCTATATCCTGGTTCCAGCTCGGCAGCCAGAAGGCTTTCTGGCGTCCCCGGCGGCTGTACAGCCACTGGCGCAGGTGCCAGAGAGCCTTTTTGTCCAGCACATGCCAGGAGGCATTTTCCCCATGCTGGGCCAGCGAAGTTTCCGGATCTACGCTGATCACACCCCGACCGTTGTCGATGGTGACCAGCTCCCGGGCAATGGTTTCCGACATATCTCCCTGAAGTACAGAACGATCTTCCAGCACTTCGTAGCCGCGGTACTCGCTAAAACGGGAACGGCCAGCCGACAAATCGACACCATCGGTAACCACAAAGCTCATGTCTGAGCGAATGACATCAGAGGCAGAGCGCCGGAAGCGGACACCTTTAGGAGCCCGACCAAAACGCAGTGGCATGACATAGGCCTGGCTGTAATCCTGTGCCAGCGCCGTTTTCAGCCGAACACCAGTCTGAGTAACCGATACAGTTTCCAGGGCCTCGTAGTGCTCGTCGGACTGCCAGACCATAAGCACATCATCATCCCGGTAATCGCTGTAGCGGGTATCGAAGGGCAGAATATCTGTGCCGGAGGTCAGCACCCCAAGGTATTTACTGTCGCCCCAGACCGGCACACCATAGACCCGATGGGCCCATTCACCCGCAATGGCCTTAGCCCGACTGAACTGGTCCGGTTCCAACTGATAGCGGTAAGTCAGAAACTGACGAGGTGTTTGCCGCAGGGCCAGGCGCTGCTCTCCGGAATAGGCCTTGAGCACATCGGTTTTCCACTCCAGGGATTCCCGGATATCGGCCTGGGGTATGTACGGCCAGACCACTACCCGGCGCCCGGTAATCTCCAGTTCAGAGGTATCACTCCCAAACCTGAAGCCGTAGCGGCCATTGATCACCGGCGGTCCGTTAACAGTGATTTGTACCGTGTAGGCCCGGGACTCAAGGGGGTTGAACGACAGCGGGGGAACCGCAGGCTGACCAAGATGAATGCCGTCAGTGCCTTCTGCATCAATTTCCGAAAGGGTTTTGCCAGAAGTGTAGGCATTCCAGACTTCTACTTCCCGGGTCTGGGCGGACAACAGGTTGCCCAGGTCAAGATCCGCCGGCGTGACATGAATTCGGTTGTAATAGTCGTCGAAGAACGTCTGTATTTTCTGCCCCTGACGACTTCCCGACTCCACAGATACCGGCAAGTTGTCGCTTGTTTCACCGGGAAAGAGAGAACCGGAAGTATCGCCCCCCCCCATGGGCAGCCTGAAAGGTGCGGTAGTTGAGCGGTCGACAGCATCAAAATTCGCAAACCCGGTGCTCGGCTGATAGCCGCTTGCCAGGAGGTAACCCATCAGATCACCTTCCGGTAGGCAATCCCGTACCGCCAGCTGTTCACCTGGCCCTTGGCCTCAATAACCTTGCTGCCCTTGGCCTTGATCGGAAAGCATAACCACTGGTCCGAGCCCAGGGTGATCACCTGCCCTGGCACCAGATTGGTCATATTGACGAACCGGTAATCACGCACTTCACCGGCGGTAAAGCAGTTCTTATCTCGCTGCTGAAACATAATCAGCGAGGGTATAAACGGGCTTACGCCATTGGTGATATTCGGCGTACAGTTCCAGAGTGTGGCATAGGGGTTTCTTCTGTAACTGTGAGGTGAGGTTTCCCGCCCTGGCCCGGATATTGTCGAGAATGTGCTATTTGACCCGCTGTAGGGTCGAGCCCACTCATTGTTGAAGTCACCGTGACCAAGGCGCAAATATCCGACTGAGCGATAGATGGAAGTTTGACTCGAATAAGCGTCAAAGGGTTGCCCATGATCACTGTCATGAGCATTGGCTGACCAAGCAGATGTTGAATTCAAATAGTAGTACCAAGAAGTACCATAACCATACTCACCGCCCTGATAGTCACCACATTTATCTAATCGTCCCACACCAAGATGGGCGTATTCTCCGGCCACAATTTCAATCACCACATGCAAATAGAACGAGGTGCCAAAAAAGTGGTAAGCCTTAAATGGCCCTCGCAGGCCATTAGTGGTACTGGCAAAGGAAGCGCTCGTCGTCTGCTTGTTACTCACTTGCCAGCTGGCACCGGGCTGATCCCTGTAGTTTGCACTTCCCGTATTTACCCCGGTTGCCCCAAAAGTATGAATATATGGCTTGGGGTAAGAATTAGTGGCAACATCATCGATGCGATTGTCCGAAACACGGTTGTGATAACCGGCATCTGCATGATGGAGCTGCAACCACTTGCCATTGTTGCTAGTGCCGGTTCCTGTTCCGACGCTGGTAGTATCAAAACGGTCTACGGTCCAGCCCAGCCCGATGGCAAACAGACGCAGCTTGTCCAGCAGGTCATCCACGCCATTGGCCGGTCCTGTTTCATATGCCATTACTGTAACCTCACTGCCGCATACTCTTCCCA
>JBPCXN010000405.1:0-9355 GCA_051008495.1 Endozoicomonas sp.
AACCGGCCTTGAAGCGCCCCCTGTGATCGTGGAAGTACACCTGTCCGCTGGTCTTCCGGCACTTAACATTGTCGGGTTGCCAGAAGCCGCCGTTCGGGAAAGCAAAGACCGGGTACGAAGCGCCCTTATAAACAGCGGCTACGAGTTTCCCACCAGCCGTATCACAGTCAATCTTGCTCCCGCAGACCTTCCCAAAGAGGGCGGACGTTTTGATTTACCCATTGCTTTAGGCATTCTGGCGGCTTCAGGGCAGCTACCTACAGAGTGCTTTGAGGGCAAGGAGTTTCTAGGGGAGCTGGCGCTTTCGGGGGTACTGCGGCCAATTACCGGATCTCTGCCCGCAGCCATGGCCTGTGCTGACAGCATGCATTCTTTAATGCTTCCGGTACTGAGCGCTCCGACCGCCGCGCTCTGTAACACAGCAGAAGTCTACGGTGCCAGGGACCTGTTAGCAGTCTGTGCGCACCTGGCAGGTCATACAAAGCTGGATCGAGCGCAAGCCTCGGCCACTGAAACAGACCTGCCAGAATATCCGGATCTGGCTGATGTCAAAGGGCAAGCGCAGGCAAAAAGGGCTCTTGCTACAGCTGCCGCAGGTGGTCACCACCTGATTTTTTTTGGTCCTCCCGGTACTGGCAAGTCCATGCTCGCCAGCCGCCTGCCCGGAATCCTGCCACCACTGGATGAACGGGAAGCACTGGAAGTGGCGGCTATTCATTCTCTGGCAACTACCAGCCAGTCAACACAATGGCAACGAAGACCCTTTCGCAACCCACATCACACGGCCTCATCGGTTTCCCTGATTGGCGGAGGTACCCAGCCAAGGCCTGGCGAAATATCCTTTGCCCACCATGGCGTACTCTTTCTGGATGAGTTGCCCGAATTCCAGAGACAAACTCTGGAGGTTATGAGGGAGCCTCTGGAAAATGGTGAGGTTGTGATTACCAGGGCCAGGGGCAGTGCCTGCTTTCCTGCCTTGTTTCAACTGGTTGCGGCCATGAATCCCTGCCCCTGTGGGTACTTTGGAGACAGCCGCCGAAGCTGCCAGTGCAGTGCGGAACAGATACAGCGTTATCAACGCAAGTTGTCCGGGCCAATGCTCGATCGTATAGACCTGCAGGTGGAAGTAGCATCACAACACACAAATACTCTGTTCAGTCAACACAGCGAAGAGAGCAATGACAGTAGTGAAGTTATAAGAGAAAAGGTGGTTGCAGCCAGAAATCTGCAACAGCAACGCCAGGGGAAACCAAATGCCAGGCTTTCCCCCAGGGAAATCAATCATCACTGCAAACTTGAACTCTCAGAACAGAAGTTTCTTACCCAGCTCTGCGATCGACTTGGCTATTCCGCCAGGGCAGTGCACCGGATTTTGAGAGTAGCAAGAACACTTGCGGATCTTGATAAGTCAACATCGATAGAGAGGAAGCATCTGGCGGAAGCCATTCAGTACCGCAAGCTGGATCGGGAGCCGGTGCAAAAGTGACTTATGCACCGCTTCCGTCAAGATAAAGTTCAGCGGTGCCTGCGAGCGCTAAGCCCCAGTAAGGTCTTTTTTCCAGAACAGGGCATTGCCGTGCTCTGAATCAAGCTGATAGGGTTCGAAGCCGTATTTCAGGTAGGCTTTCTGGGCGGTCTTGTTACCTTCCAGCACCTCAAGGGTAACCTTGCCACAACCTTTATCCCTGGCGGTCTCCTCGATTTTATTGAGAAGCCGCTGACTGATGCCTCTGCCTCGAAAGTTACTTCTGACCACCAGATCATGAATATTGATCAACGGTTTGCAGTCGAAGGTTGAGAAAGCTTCAAAGCAGTTGGCCAGGCCAGCAGGCTGGCCATCAACATAACAGAGAACACTGAAGGCATGGGGAAGTTTCGATAATTCCAGGGCCAGATTCTCTTTCGCAAACTCCGGCAATGGCTCACCGCCACCCATGGGATCAGTGGCGTACTCATTCAGGAGTTCCACAATATCTGTTGCATGATCCGTGTTCGAATAGTCCGTTACGATCAGTTCCATATTCACATCCCCCCTGTGGCAGCTAAGCCGTTTTTTAGAACATTACACCAGCATATGCCTGAGAAAACGCCCGGTGTGCGAGACATCCTGTTTTACCACGTCTTCAGGTGTACCCGTGGCAATAATCTGACCACCACCATCACCGCCTTCAGGCCCCAGGTCAACAATCCAGTCAGCCGTCTTTATAACATCCAGGTTGTGCTCAATCACAACCACGGTATTTCCGTGATCTCTCAGTCGATGCAGTACCGCCAGCAATTGCTCAATATCGTGGAAGTGCAGGCCGGTGGTCGGCTCATCGAGGATGTACAGCGTTTTGCCGGTATCCCGCTTGGACAATTCCTTGGCCAGTTTCACCCGCTGCGCCTCACCGCCTGACAGAGTCGTGGCGTTCTGCCCCAGGTGAATATACGACAGCCCAACATCCATCAGAGTTTGCAGCTTGCGTTTCACCGCCGGGATAGGCTCAAAGTATTCCAGTGCCTCTTCTACGGTCATCTCCAGCACTTCGTGGATATTCTTGCCCTTGTATTTGATGTCCAGGGTTTCGCGGTTGTAGCGCTTACCCTTACAGACGTCACAGGGCACATAGATATCCGGCAGGAAATGCATCTCGACCTTGATAACACCATCGCCCTGACAGGCTTCACAGCGGCCGCCCTTGACGTTAAAGCTGAAACGCCCGGGCTTGTAACCCCTGGAGCGAGCCTCCTGGGTGCCGGCAAACAGTTCACGGATAGCGGTGAAAATGCCAGTATAAGTCGCCGGATTGGAACGCGGAGTTCGACCAATAGGGCTCTGATCAATATCAATGCACTTGTCGAAATGGTTCAGTCCGGTCACTTTCTTGTGACGGGCTGATGATAGCGTTGTTGCGCCGTTCAATGCCTGAGCGGCTACCGGGTAAAGTGTGCTGTTGATCAGGGTGGATTTACCAGAGCCGGAAACCCCTGTGACACAGGTCATCAGGCCAACAGGAATCTCCAGGCTGACATTTTTCAGGTTGTTACCAACACAGCCGGACAGTTTCAACAGGCGCTTCTTATCAAATGGCGTTCTCTGTTCAGGCAAAGCGATTTTTTTGGCGCCGGAAAGGTACTGACCAGTCAGGGAAGCGCTATTGCCCATAACCTGTTTAGGTGTTCCCTGGGCAACAATTGCACCACCGTGAACACCTGCGCCCGGACCAATATCAATGACATGATCGGCCATACGGATAGCATCTTCATCATGCTCAACGACAATGACTGTATTTCCCAGGTCCCTGAGTCGGGTCAATGTACTCAGTAAGCGCTCATTATCCCGTTGATGCAGACCAATGCTAGGCTCATCAAGAATATACATAACGCCCACCAGCCCGGCGCCTATCTGACTGGCAAGACGAATACGTTGTGCTTCACCACCAGACAGTGTGTCAGCACTGCGATCCAGGGTCAGGTAATTAAGCCCGACATTTACCAGGAAGCTGAGCCGGTCACAGATCTCCTTGAGAATCTTCCCGGCAATTTCGCCTCTCTGCCCAGGCAGTTTCAAAGCTTCAAAGTAAGCTAGCGCTCTCTCAACAGGCTGCTCCACCAGCGAAGGCAGGGTTCTGTCTTCGATGAAGACATTACGGGATTCCTGTCGCAGCCGGGTGCCTTTGCAGGACGGACAATTCTGGGTGCTGAGGTATTTGGACAGTTCCTCACGAACAGACTGGGACTCAGTATCCTTATAGCGTCGTTCAAAGTTGGGAATGATGCCTTCGAAGCGGTGCCGTTTTTTGTAGACATCCCCACGGTCGTTGACATAGCTGAAATCAATCTGCTCATTACCGGAACCGTGTAAAATAATGTTCTGCTGCTCAGCGGTCAGATCATCAAAGGCAGTATCAATGTTGAAACCGAAATGCGCCGCCAGAGATTTAAGCAGATGGAAATAATAGACACTTCGGCGATCCCACCCACGAATTGCGCCTTCAGCCAATGTCAGCTCCGGATGTTGAACTATACGGTCGGCGTCAAAAAACTGCTTGATGCCCAGGCCATCACAGGTTGGACAGGCGCCGGCAGGGTTGTTGAAGGAAAACATCCTGGGCTCCAGCTCATTGATGCTGTAACCACATTCAGGGCAGGCAAAACGGGCGGAGTACGTGATATCGTCCTGTTCTCCATCCATAAAGCTGATGGCTACCAGGCCCTCTGTCAGCTCCAGGGCTGTTTCGATGGATTCCGCCAGGCGCAGCTGCAGGTCATCCCGAACCTTGAAGCGGTCTACCACCACTTCAATGGTGTGTTTCTTTTTCTTGTCCAGTTCAGGAGGGTTATCCAGATCCGTAACAATGCCGTTGATACGGGCCCGAATAAAACCCTGGCTTCTCAGTTCACTGAAAACATGTAAGTGCTCACCTTTTCTACCTCGCACTACTGGTGCCAGCAGCATCAGCTTTGTGCCTTCCGGCAGGGCCAGAATCTGGTCCACCATCTGGCTGACGGTCTGGGCTTCCAGAGGGAGATGGTGCTTCGGACACTGTGGAATGCCGGTACGGGCAAAAAGCAGACGAAGGTAGTCGTAAATTTCGGTGATAGTGCCAACGGTCGAACGCGGGTTGTGACTGGTGGATTTCTGTTCAATGGAAATAGCTGGAGATAGACCTTCGATGTGATCTACATCAGGCTTTTCCATCATCGACAGGAACTGGCGGGCGTAAGCCGACAGGGATTCCACATAACGACGCTGACCTTCGGCATACAGAGTATCGAAAGCCAGGGAAGACTTACCGGAACCGGACAGCCCGGTGATCACGATCAGACTGTCCCTGGGCATTTCCAGATCAATATTCTTCAGGTTATGGGTACGTGCCCCTTGTACCGTAATCTTATCCATCGCCTGTTACCCTGCTGCTTCTGCGCTGACTGGAAAGCAAACGAGAGAGTATAAAGGAATAGGCCCTGTTGACCTAGGGAGGGTGCGAATAAGTCCTGTAGCGCTCTGGCCTGCCAGGGGGGGTTCAGAATCCAGGCAAACTTTTGCAGGCATGTCCAGACCTGTCAATAAAGGCTAACGCAGAGTCTGAACTCCCCTGGAGGCGACTGCGCGTCCCGCCCGAAGGGCAAGCCATTAAGCCGACATCTGCAGCGTTCCAGTTTTTGTTAAGGACTAAGGCCATTAACCGCAAACTGCGCCTTGCACCTGTCGGCTTAAGACCGGGCCGCGCAGGCTTGCAGAGCGCTCGCATGACTTATTCGCACCCTCCCGGATCGGCACAGGAAACGGGTAACCGCTATTCTCGTCAGGCTGCCAGTGATAAATAACAAAACTCTTCTATATTGGATTAACCCTGAGGTCAGTTTCCGGTCTGGCCCGGGGGTACCAAAGAACAAGTTAATGACGAGTGTTGCTCAAGCAGTAAAGCATAATGACCTTGTTGCCCTGGATTCTAATTGCCGGCTGGCAGAGCCCGGCGAGGTGGTTTCTGCATAATTTTCAGCAGCAAGGCTGCCTATGAGGGAGCCGGCAATCGGTCCGACCCTCAGCTGGCGCTTTCGTGAAGCCTGCCTGTTTCTTTCTGTACTACTGATCCTGATGACACCCTCTCGGAGTACCGGCAAGGAGCTCCCCCCCTGGACACCACCCCACATCGCCTGGGAAATCTCTGCCAGTAAGGAAGAAGTCAGTCTCTGGCCAGTTGTTAAAAACTATGCAGTCAACCTGCCCTCCACAATGCTGTTGATCCTGACGGCATACAGCAGTTACCACTCAGCCACAGGTTTTATGCCAGCTTCATACGCTGCTGCTTTTTCCAGCTTCAGCACCCGCATGGTGGATTTCAGTCTCGACTCCGCTACATCCAGCAGCGTTCAGGACCTGGGCGTCAAAAGCCTGCTGTCCAACCTTGATCTCGCTAATCCCCTGTTCCCAGTGCCATGGTTTGCCCGCCGTTTTCTGGTCATGCTGTATTCACTCTGGCCATCCATTACCAGGGTCATTCCCTGGCCAGAAACAGCCCCAACTCTCGTTTATCTACACGACAAGAGACTGACTGACAGGCTGCATATCGTCTGGGTACCGGCATCCGACATAGAAGAACAGGAGCATGAAATTGCCAGGGCCGGCTATTTTGAAATCTCTGTAACTCACCACCAGGAGTCCTGCACTTTACAGCCTGAGACGGAGGGGCTTGTATCAACATTGCATGGACTGGCCTGCGTCATGCCTGAAAAGACCGATTTAAAGTTCCGGCTATACCCTCGGTCATGGGAAGGTCAAAACCGATTGTTTATCCAGGCATTTCGTAATGACAAGGCAGGAAGACTGTTCCTCTCGCCTTATGATTATGGTGATGAGAGAGAGGTTCGATTCATCACTGACACTGCCCGGCAGTCCCATGACTTCCACCTGGAACACAGACTTAATTCCACCATGCTGGAAGAAACAGAAGACAGCGCCTACTGCCTGAGCCCTCTGCACAGCAAAGTGGCCACTCCCCTTCACGAAACCAGTTTTGAACTGCTGGCACAGGTAATGGCTCGATCCGAAGGGCATTACTGGGATGAGCAGCCGAACTTCCTGTCTGATTTTGTCGACGCGGCTCCCATGGCGGAAACGCTTGATACTTCCCGGTCAGGCCAGGATCTGGAACTGTATTTCGACAGCATCGAAGCCAAAACACTGACTGTGGTGACAGCAGGGGAGCAAAGCCTCCTGTTTCTGGATTGGGGTGAAAGTGGCGCAAGGCAGCCCGTTTTCAGTCTGGCCACGGGTTTTACCCTGGACAACATAGCCTATTCGCAACTGCTTGCACTGGAAGCTCTCCGCCCCGGCTTTCTTCACGACGCCTGGAAGCTGACCTTTGACATCCTGCAAATGACCGCCGCCCAATATCTGACCAGCAGGTATGCTGTGCCACTGTTTGAAGACTGGGTGGAAAAAATTCATACCGCCTTAGGCAAAAAATTCACACAGGGGGGAACCCCAAGAACGGCCGGTGAGGGTGAACAGGGAGGCGGTAAATCCGGCTCAGATGGAACATCCTCAAGCAAGGGTTCACCTTCGGACGACTCTGAACCATCTGGAGAAAACCGGCAGAGTAATGGCAAAAAGTCTGGGCCATCCCGAGCACCGCCAGGATTCAGCGATTCCAGTGACGGCGAAGACGATGACGCTATGCATTCTCCGTCAGAGACAAAATCACCAGGTGCTTCCGACGTCGAAGACAGCCATCCCGCCAAGAAGAAAAAAACAACTGCCGGTCAATCCATGGCTACCTGGTCTGATCGCTACCAGGATTCGGACAACGATGAACTGGATGAAGGCCTGAGCAGTAGCAAGGACTCACACTCTCCAGACAAACAAAACACTGTACTAGTGCTTGATGACACCGATATCTCTTCCTTCGTGGAAGTCACCACACAGGTTCAACAGGAAGACGGTAACATCGATCCAAAACCCATGGAGCATGAAAGCCCGCCAACAACTGCGTCTTTGATTGCTCCCGGTTCCCTGCCCCAGGAGCAATTATTTATAGCCGAGGCTCTAGACGCTGTGGCCAACACCGTAGAAGTGTTTACCCAGCCTGACAACCCTCCTCCAGTCCGCTCAAAAGTACAGACTTTCTCAAAAACCAGGGCGTCAATTGCAGCTCAACCACCCATGACAGAAGAGACTCGCACAACTTCACCAGAACCTGCGCCAAAAACAGGCGACAAACGACATTCTCCTAGAAAACTGGTGACAACTGAAACCCGTAAAGATGCGTCGTCTTCACCCAGAATCAGGATGCAGAGTCGCTTAACAGATCAGGAAAAAAAGCCGGAAGAACCAAGACGAAAAAGAGGTCGTCCACCAAAAAACACAAAGGAACGGCCGCCACTTCACTGTATTCTGAGGCACTGCACCAATACCGAAGCATCAGAAAAGGCACAGTGGCAACATTTTCAGCAGGCACACATCATTAAATCCTTTTTTGGCGTGAACGCCAAAGAGATCTCCATTGGTAACGTTGTGGTCTACAGGCAGGAGGATCTCAACTGTCGTGTAGGGGGATGCAACAGAAACTTTGAAGCACTAGGCAGGCTGGCCGAGCACCTGAAAGAAGAACACTCGACTGATGAGCTGGATAACACTCCCTTCAATCCATACTGGAAAGGAAAATTAACCAGGGTGGCAACGACGCTTGGTGTTCATGTTCCCGATACCGGTTTCTCGGAAGGAGAGAGTTACCAGTGCCAGACTGGCAGCTGCTCGCAAGCATTCAACTATGAAAACGACCAGCAGTTTTTTGGGGAATTGCTGGACCACAAAAATAAGGCTCATAAGCACGAAACAGAATCGCTCAAAGGCTTTATCAAGGGCGACCCGCTGTCAACCATGAGTAATACAGCCATGAGCAAGCGTTACCTTTCCCGCCATGGGGATGGCTGGCATTGTCATGATTGTTCCGATCCGGAGGATTATGCCCATGCCACGATCAAACAGACGCCTGAAGGTTTAGGGGACCACTGGTTTGATGAGCACCTTGATGGCAGTTACATGTGTCCGGTGGAGGGTTGTACTTCCCGGAAAGGTAAGAGAGCCCGCTTCAAAAGCGTAGTTCCCCTGATGAAACACATCCTGAAGCACAAATCCGCCACCCTGGATGTCCCGGCAGGAGATCCAGGCGGCTGGCTTGATGAAAACGATATTTTCCCATTTACGATAAATCCTCACCGTGGCGTACCACAGCCATGACGCACAGTGAGGATTATGTAATGACGACAGAAACCGATTAATCCAGCTCTACTATCAGTTCCCTGTTGGCTTTATAGAGAGCCTTATACTGCCGAAACCGTTCATCATAGATTTTTCGTGTCTGTACAGAAACCAGGTCCAGGTTGTTCAGCGGGTCAGATGATTTTCCGGCATTCTCTGCTATGTTTTTTCCACCACCCTTCAAAAACGAGGTAAGAAGAATGAGGCTGGAGCAAAGGGTTGAACGCTTGGAGTCGCACTTTGATTCTCTCGACAGTGCCGTTCGAAGCCTGATCACCATTACCGGCGAAACCCAGAAGATCCTACTGGAAACCCGTCAGGAAATGCGCGACCGGTTCGAGCAGGTCGATCGAAGACTTGACCAGCATGATCAGAGATTCGACAAAATAGAGTGCAAACTGGATCAACATGATCAGAGACTCGACAAAATAGAGTGCAAACTGGATCAGCATGATCAGAGATTCGATCAGCAGGATCGTAAAATTGACGCTCTGACTGAAGGCATGCTGGCCGGCTTCAAACATGCTGACCAGAGAGCGGATCAACTCGAACTTCTAATACGACAATTACTGCCTAATCACTGATTTAAACTGTAGCAACTGTTAG
>JBPCXN010000406.1:0-3371 GCA_051008495.1 Endozoicomonas sp.
TGATCGACTTTGCGTGGCCTTTTCCTCAGGCTGCATTATATGGTTCTGAAGTAAAACCCCAGTCAATCCCAATCATAGCTGTAGGCTTTGCGTGCCAATGGACTGCGCTTAATGTCGTCCCTATGAAGGACAGATAGGGTCAGCTCGAAGGTAGTGACAACTGAAAGAAGATGTAGCCTGACAGGAAGTGATATGATGACAATTTGAGTGTTATGCGGTTGTGAACAGAGGGAGTGCTGTGTCCGATAGCAGGAAACTGTCGAAATCCAAAGAGGCCCTGATCAGGGCTGCGGAAAGATTGCTGGCTGAAAAGGGTTTGGAAGGGGCTTCAGACCGAGAGATCGCCAAGGCGGCTGGCCAGAAGAATAACTCCGCTGTTCAATATCATTTCGGCGACAGAACCACATTGATAGAAGCGATTCTTGATTACCGTATGCTGCCGCTGAACAAGGCTCGCAGTCGTATGCTTGAGGCGCTGGATCAGCAGGAACTAACGGTCAGAAAGCTGGTAGAAGTCATGGTTATACCTTATATCCATCACCTGCTGGAACGACCGGACGACAGCCACTACATAAGGCTGTTCAGCCAGCTGTATCAGCGCAGCGGCAGGGAGATTGTTGCCAATGGCGCCAGGGCCAGCGCACTGTATCAGGCAAGTGAAGAGATACAAAAGTTATTGTCTGATATTCCCAGAAGTGTGCTTCATGCCCGTATCAATCTTGCGGGTATGCAGCTGATTCATACGGCAAGTGACTGGGATATCCAGCGCCGGAAACACCCGGAGCGCTGGACAGAGTCTGAGTTGCTGACCCAGACCGATATCCTGATTGATTATATTGTTGGTGGGCTTGTACATGGTCTCAATGAGTTTGACGGGTTCAGTGGTTCATAAAGCGGCCATGTGCAAGGCAGACTTGTGCAGGCGTAGTTATTCTACGTCAATCAAGTCTAACGCTGTCAGATGGCCGCTTTATGAACCACCCTTCGGGCCAGAGCGAGAGCTTCCGTGCCAGCGTTCCAGGTGTTTGAAAGACGTCCAGTATTCCCGCACACTTGCGCCTTGGCTAGGCGCTCCCGCCAGAAAGCTCTCGCTCGGGCTGAACGCGTCAAATCCATTGAAGCCATGTACTAAACAAAAAGCGCGCCCTCCGAAAGACCTGGCCATGAGCGGAGAGAGCGAAGAAGGCGTGTGGTCTCAGCCGCTGAACATGCTCAGGAAGCCGAGCACTGAAGGAATGCTTAAGCGACCACCGTCCAGTTCAATGTCGGCGGTAGCCAGGGCACCCGGAAGACTGCGGCTGCCGGCCATGATATCCAGCCAGACACCTGAATTAGTTGTCATGACATAGTCAGGGTTGTCCAGTGCCGTGTCCCTGACAATAGCGACACCGTTACGGACATGCAAAGTGTAGGACTCATTGGTATCGGTGAAGTTCAGTACCAGCTTTTCATCCACGTCCAGACTCTTGTCTGCCACAAGATTGATCGCCATGGCTTCAATAAAGCCTTTCACCGGCATCCCCTTGATCAAACCCTGGGCGGCTTCCCTCATCATTTCTTCTGGCATTTCTGCACCACCCAGTTCAGCTGCCTCTGTCAGATAGACATTACGTGCGTTAGCATTGTGGGAAGCGTAACCGAGCTGTGTGGAGGCAGCAGCCCGCAGCTGTTTAACTTCGTTATTGTCGGGTTCCAGGCGCAACAGGTGGTCGGTGAGCTTAAGAACCCATTTGTACTTCTTCTCCTGGAATGCTGCTGTCGCCTTTTCCAGCAGGGCGTCTTCACCACCGGCAAGTTCAGCCATCAAACCGGCGGTTTCATCGGGTGAGGGTGGCAGCAGGTTGGAAACATTGGTGTCGTACCAGCCCAGGTAGCCGTTATAGATATTGCGTACAGCCCATTCGACCTTGCCGTAGTATTCAAACAGGTAAGGGTGGCTGGCAAGGTGCTCTGGTAGTTTCACCTGTTCCACAAGCTCGTCAGGTGTCAGGCCTTTATTGATCAGACGGATGGTCTGGTCATGAACAAACTGGATGCCGTCACGATAGGCGGTGAGAATGTCTGCGACCTCATGTTTACCACTGACAGGCAGCGTGTGGCTTGGGGTCATATGCTCTGGCTCGTAGCTGAGCATGATATCCACTGACTCATACCACTTTTTAATGTCTCGATAGCCGGTACCTCGAAGGGTATAGAGGTTCGGGAAAGACTTGTAAACGTTGTCGCCGGGCATAATGACTTTCTGCTCGGGCAGCCAGACCATGATCTGGTCGTTGGTCTCCCCCATGATATACACCAGCTTGAGTTTGATGCCGGCAATCTCCAGTTCCTGTTCGTCACTGAAAGTGTGTGTCGGGCGTAGAACTTTGGGATGATTCCCCGGTTCTACGGCTTCCATCTCATCCGCCAGCCCATAGTGGACGAAGCCTTTGTCGTTTTTCTCCAACATACCGCCAATCATGCGGTTACTGCGGGCACCGATGGTAGGGGCAATGACATTGACGACGCGGTCAATATAATGACTGGTGGTATCGTGCGCCCAGATCTGAACGGACTCTGGGTTTTCTTCGCCTTCGACAAGACCCGGGCCACCAAAAGTGTGATCACCGTGGTTGTGAGTGTAAATGATGGCCTTGATTGGTTTGTCCGTGATTTCACGGAAAGCCTTCTTGACCTTCCTTGCTGACTCGACTGAAGCCATGGCATCAACAATGATGATGCCGTCATCACCTTCCACCATGATGGAGTTGGCGGCGCCAAAGCCTACCGCCTGATAGACGTTATCTGTCACCTGGTAAACCTTTTCAACCATTTCCGGCAGCACTGCCTTAAGCTCCGGATGAACGGTTTCGGTTTCTGTGACCTGGAATTTATCGGAAGGTTGCCCTGTGGCTGCCGTGTTTGAGTCGCTGCATCCTGCCAGCAGTCCTGCAGCTGCAACAGCTGCGAGAAGCAAAGGTTTCATTCGCTACTCCGGTTGTTATTGTCAGATTAGGAGTGTTTTTTCAGTTGTAGCAGGATAGGGGGAAGTACTTTCTAAGTCAATTGACTTAAAAGTGCTGTTTTACAGGAACTTATGAGATGCAGCAATCAGCGTATACTTCTGTTTATTTCTTCTATGAACCTTTAAGCAACCGGGCTAAATGCAGTTGCTCCAGGGTGCTCTTGCCGGGAACTAAATTATGGTCAGCAGGTCAATAGTACCTATGTACCTATGTACCTATGTACCTATGTACCTATGTACCGTAACTGCTCAAAATCCATTGGCAGCAGCCGTTTTCTGGCAGCCTGACGCTTCCAGAATAAGTTGTCCCAGTCGGGGTATCTGATTGGTTCCAGTCAGCCTGTCTTTGAGGTAGTTGGCAAAGGAT
>JBPCXN010000407.1:0-6104 GCA_051008495.1 Endozoicomonas sp.
ACAATCCTGCTGATGCCAGCTTTACCAAGGGAACGCAGACTTCTGTATCCTGGAATCACGACTGGACATCCAAGGTTTCAACATTGCTTTCATACAGTTATACCGACGATGAGATTCAGAGCGATGCCGGTGTGACAACCAAAGAAAGGGTGACCAAAGTTATGGGTGCCGGACTTTCCTGGAAAGCACAGCGTAATCTCACGGTAACATTGAAGTGGGAGAATACGGACAAGGATGAGAAGGCCAAAGGTGCTACGCCGGCGACTGCTGAGTCCGACTACAAGAAAAATATCTATTCCCTGACAGCGGAATGGGCGATCTAAAGTCTGTTCATAGCGGCAAACTCAGGTTTGCCGCTTGTTTCTCCGGGATTGATTTGAAGGTGTAGCGTTATGAGCGGACGGAACAATAATCTAATAATATCTCTGTCACAATTCCTCTTTATTCTGACTCTACTGGTAGTAGCGCCTTTGCAGGTGACGGCCTCTGAGCAGAATATGAGCTTTTCCTCCTACAGATTGAATGCTGGCGACCTTATCAGTATCAAGGTGTTTGATGAAGATGATCTGCATCTTGAAGCCCGCCTTACTGATGCAGGTACAATCTCTTACCCGTTCCTGGGCGAAATTCAGGTTAGAGGCCGAACTGTTGGTGAGCTTGAGCAGGTTGTAACTACCGGCCTGAAAGGTGACTACCTTATAAATCCACGTGTCAATGTCACCATCGTAGAGTACCGAAAGTTTTTTGTTCGGGGTGAGGTGAAAAGCCCGGGTGGTTTCTCCTTTGAACCTGGTCTTACACTGGAAAAAGCTATAGCACTTGCCGGTGGATTCAGTCAGCGGGCTAATAAAAAGGACGTTAAGGTAACCAGAGAAGTGAGTGGAACGAAAAGAGAGCAGTCCATTGCTATTGATAGCCCTGTGTATCCGGGTGACATCATAAACGTGGAAGAGAGCTTCTTTTAACGGAAGAGCCTGCAGTACGAGGAATGTACTGTACTAAAGGACATGGATATGGCTGCATGCTGACGTGCAGTTCTTTACACGAATAACAAGTAGTATAAAAGTGCAGTTCAATGAATCAGCAAACAGATAACCCAGGGCAGGACAGGGAGAGTGGCAGAGCCGTACGTGACGAAGACGTCATTGATCTGCGGGAACTCTTTCGTACTCTTCTTCACCATAAGTGGTCCATTGTCGGATTTTCATTGGCTGCAACCCTTCTGACTATCCTGATTGCTTTCAGTCTTACTCCTAAATACCAGGCCACTGCCGTTTTGCTCATTGAGCAGGAGCAAGCCAAGGTTGTTTCCATTGAAGAAGTCTATGGCATTGACGGTGGAGGCGACAGCTATCTGAACACCCAGCATGAAGTATTGAAATCCAGAGCACTGCTGGAAAAGGTGACAAAGAAGCTGCAGCTGGTCAAAAAGGCCGAGTTTAATGCCCAGTTAAAAGAGAAGAAATGGTATTCCGGTGGGCTGAATTGGAGGAGCTGGCTGGGCCTTGAATTACCAGAAGAAACGCTCACTGAAGAACTGATTCTGAATCGAACTATCGCTGCTTTTGCTCAAAATGTCCGCATAGAGCCCGTAAGAAAAACTCAGGTGGCTCGTATTCATGTCATTTCTGAAGATCCCGATTTGGCGGCGAAAGCAGCCAATGCCATGGGTGAGGCTTATATTGAATCCTGGCTGGAAGCGAAGTTGTCGCTGACTACCAATGCAACCAGCTGGATGCAGGAACGCCTGGAAGGTCTCTCATCAAAACTCAAGGCCGCCGAGAGTGAGCTGCATAACTTCCGGATCAGAGAAGACCTTGTGGATATGGAAGGGGTTTTGACGATTTCCAATAATGAGCTGAAAGCCCTTACGGAATCACTGGTTGAAGTTCGACGAAAACTGACACTGTCCGAAAATATTTATCGACAGATTCAGAATGGGAAAGCCCGAAGTGTAGAAGAGTACCAGTCTCTACCTGCAGTGCTTGCGCATCCACTTGTGCAGAAACTGAAGGAGACCGAGGCTGAAACGGAACAGAAAGTTCGTGAGCTTGGTCGACGCTATGGGCCTAGGCACCCCAAAATGATTGCTGCCAACAGCGAGCTGGAAAGTATCAGCGGCAATATTGGGCTGGCGGTACAGCGTATTGTTTCCGGTGTAGAGAAAGAATTCGAAGTGGCAAAAGCCAATGAGAGATCGTTGGTGGCTGCCCTCAGCACTGCGAAAAAGTCGGTTCAGGAAATCAACAGCAAGCAGTTTCGTTTAAGAGCCCTGGAACGAGAGGTACGCACCAACAAGGATCTTTATGATGCCTTCTTTAAGCGTATCCAGGAAACCAGTGCAACGTCAGACCTGCAGGCTGCCAATGCCAGAATCGTCGATTATGCCTATGCGCCAGAGTTGCCAGTCAAGCCTAAGAAAAAATTGATAGTGGGTATTGCCGCACTGCTCAGTTTCCTGCTGGCTTGTGGCATGGCTTTTCTTCTGGAAATGCTGAACAACACTATTCGGTCTGCAAGGGATATAGAGGAACACCTTAACCTGCCTGTGCTCGGAGTGCTGCCATCATTACCAGGTAAAAAGTTTGCTGGTCGTATCAGCCACATGTTCCTGGATAAGGAGCAGAGGGCTTTTGTTGAAGCTGTACGCACCATAAGGACAGGACTGAGCCTCAGTACCATCAGTAGTGATAAAAAGGTTATTGCAGTTACGTCTACTGTACCTGGCGAGGGCAAATCCTCTACGGCTGCAAATATCGCCCTTGCTCTTGGGCAGATATCATCAACTCTCCTGATTGACGGTGACCTCAGAAGGCCCACTGTAGGCAAGAATTTCGACATCAAGGGCGGCTCAGCCGGGCTGGCAAATGTGCTTTCCGGTCATGCTCAGGTGTCTGAGTGCCTGCACTCAAGGGATGGTATCAAGATCATGCCTGCAGGCATGGTTCCACCTGATCCGACACGGCTTTTCTCGGAAGGGCGCTTCAAGAAGCTACTGGCTGTTATGAGTGATAAGTTTGAAGTGATTATTATTGACTGCCCTCCCACAACGGGTATCAGTGATACGCTGATGATCGGCCAGCTGTGTGATGCTGTTGTGTATGTGATTGAAGCCGGGAAAACAAACACAAGTGCCATAAACCATGCCACCGGCAGGTTGTTGCAGAATGGAGCACCACTGTCTGGTGTTGTACTGAATAAAGTCAATACCCGAAAAGGCGCGGGTAAAGATGGCTATTACGGTTACTACGGCTATTACGATTATCATGGCTACAGTGATACAGAGGCTGGAGCTCCTGAAACTGAAGTTGCCAAAAAGAGAAAACAGGAGTCAACAGAGCTGGCCTGATCGGGCATACATTTATTTTTTAGTTCAGCCTGTTACTAGATAATGAGTTGCCAGATGGATCTGACAATACAATAAGCAGTAATAGTGTCTATCCAAAGGCGCGTGAACGGATTTTAACAATGAATGCAGTAATTACAGTGAGTGATTATCCAGCAGTTGGTAATCAATCCTCGGGATGACAAAAAAAGGCTTGCAGCCTCATGATGGCTGTAGGCCTTTTTTCTTAGATGAAATCTTTTGATTAAAAAATCACCTCCGGCCATTCGACTGTAAGCCTTAGTTGAAGGGCGGTAGCGTGTCTGAAAGTAAGATTAGATTGGCCTGAAATAACACGCATAGAATCAAGCAGGCAAAGGATTAAAATGAAAGTAACCATTTTTGGCACAGGCTATGTAGGGCTTGTTCAAGGTGCAGTTCTGGCTGAAGTGGGGCATGACGTTGTTTGTGTGGATGTTAACCAGGATAAGGTTGATGGACTGAAGCAGGGAGTGATGCCAATTTTTGAACCTGGCCTTGAGTCTCTGGTTAAGGAAAACTATCACGAAGGCCGGTTACAGTTTACTACGGACGCAAAAGAGGCTGTTAATCATGGTTCCCTGCAGTTTATCGCTGTTGGAACACCAGCCGACGAAGATGGCTCAGCTGATCTTCAGCATGTGCTGGCTGTGGCTGAAACCATAGCTATAAACATGAACAGTGAAAAGATTATCATCAACAAGTCCACTGTACCTGTAGGAACCGCTGACAAGGTGGCTGAGCGAGTTCGTCAAGTGCTTGAGAAACGGGAGGGTGATGTTCCATTCCAGGTGGTATCGAATCCAGAATTTCTCAAGGAAGGGGCAGCAGTTAACGACTGTATGAAACCTGATCGCATCGTAGTGGGTACGCAAGGTGAAAGTATTCGCGATACATTTCGTGAACTTTACGCACCGTTTAACCGTAACCATGATCGTATTCTGTTCATGGATGTTCGCAGCGCCGAGCTGACCAAGTACGCTGCCAACTGTATGCTTGCTACAAAAATCAGCTTCATGAATGAAATGGCGATTCTTGCTGAGAAGCTGGGAGCGGATATTGAACACGTTCGCCAGGGCATAGGGTCTGACCCGCGAATAGGCTATGACTTTATCTATCCAGGTTGTGGTTATGGTGGTTCCTGCTTCCCCAAAGATGTGCGAGCTTTACAGCGAACAGCCGAAGCTATTGATTTTGAACCACTGATGCTCAGTGCAGTTGAAGAAAGAAATTCACGACAGAAACAGGTGTTGTTTGAGAAAGTGAATGACCACTTCAAGGGAGAGCTCAAAGGCAAAACTTTTGCACTTTGGGGGTTGGCGTTCAAGCCTGACACAGACGATATGCGTGATGCACCGAGCCGGGTATTGATGGAAGCTCTTTGGGAGTCAGGTGCAAAAGTGCAGGCCTTTGATCCGGAAGCCATGGAAGAAGCCCAGAGAATTTATGGAGTGAGGGATGACTTACATCTTTGTGGAACTCGACAGGCTGCATTAAAAGGAGCCGATGCACTGGTGATCTGCACAGAATGGAAACCTTTCCGTGCTCCTGACTTTGAAGAAATGTCAGGGCTACTAAACTGCCCTGTTATTTTTGATGGCAGGAACATGTATGAGCCTGAGAGAATGCAGAACAAAGGGTTCATCTATAGGGCGATAGGACGCTGAGAAAAAGGGAAACCTAGCACTTGTTCCCATGCTCCAGCGTGGGAACGAAAGCACCCAATATTAAAAGCTTCAGGAGTTTCGCTGGTTCTCAGAAGTGTTTAAACACAGTTTTAATAGTTCTATCATTGTTTGCTAGACTGTGGCCTATGAATCAAGAGGTTGTGCTTATGAGTGATCAGGGCTACCAGAACTATATTGAGGTTGACCACGGTAAAAGGTTTGGCAAGCCCTGTATCAAAGGTACCAGAGTTGCAGTGACAGATGTGCTTGAAATGCTCGCGGAAGGCATGAGCCAAGAAGACATTCTAAGGGATCACCCCAATCTGGATGCAGATAAGATTAAGGCTGCTTTACTTTATGCCTCAAACCATATTAACGCTGGCGCTGCCTGATGTTACTGTTGGATGAAAACCTGTCACCCAGGCTTGTGGCTAGAATAGAACCGGTATTTCCAGGAACTATGCACGTTCTGCATGCAGGTCTTGATAACTCACCTGATATCGATATATGGCATTATGCAGCTGAAAATGCTCTCACAATTGTGAGTAAGGATAAGGATTTTCTGGAGTTTGCCTCCCTGCATGGTATGCCGCCTCACCTTATCCACCTTTCAACTGGTAATGCTCGTATTTCCGTTGTAGAGGAAGTAATTCTGGGGAATCGGCACAAGATTCTGCAGTTTATTGACCAGGTTGAGCTCGGGGTATTACTACTGTAACTCTTCATTATGCTACTTCATGAGTTAATGTTTACATGTTAGGTGCTTCGAATGGTCTCTCTTTGTAAGAATTATTCACACTAAAATCATCAATAATAATGAAATACCTTGTAACCGGTGCAGCAGGTTTTATCGGCTTTCATACTGCCAGGCGATTATGTGAAATGGGGCTTGAGGTCATCGGGCTGGATAACCTTAATGATTACTATGACCCTGCTCTAAAGCTGGCCCGTCTGGAAGAGCTCAAGCCCTTCAAAAATTTCAAATTCAAAAAAATGGATCTTGCTGACAGGGAAAGTATTGCTGATTTATTCCGCAAAGAAAATTTTCAGCGTGTCATTCACCTTGGGGCTCA
>JBPCXN010000408.1:0-3609 GCA_051008495.1 Endozoicomonas sp.
GCTATAGCGGCCACCTGAACCGAATTGGTATCGAAGAAAGCCTGCATTGTGAGGGCCAGCCCATGCAGTGCATGTTGGGCGAGTGTCAGGCTGACATCACCGAGGCGGACAACACCGATTTTGCCAGTGCGGTTAGTGGCCTTCATGCAGCAAAACATATGGCGCATGATATGCAGTGCAATCAGGACGGTTCAGGTTGTCGGATATTCAGCGGCAAACCCTGTACCTGTAAGCAAGGCATTTTTAATCTGGTCGACTGCTGCAACCTGCCCACCAACGTGAACTTTGCCAGTTATATGAACCTGTTGCTGATGGGCTATCTGTTCGACAAGTCAGCGATTCACCTGCAAGGCAATTACCCCAATGTGCTGACCGGCCACTACCAGAAAATGCGGGAGCCGCTGCGGCAGGGCATCAACAAACTCAGTCAACCTGCAAGGCACCTCTGGTCAGATATGGCTTCTTATATGGAGAGCAGCTGGGATACGCTGACTGAAAAGCTCTGGCCGACACCGGCTGAGGTTCACGCCCAGACCGCCACTGCCCAGCCCATTGCCGGAGAACTGTCGCAGGAAGCCCGCTCTTTATCTCAAGACGCGATGCTGGGCACTATGCAACAACAACTGACGCGCAAGATGGCGGAAGTCGTGCATCAGGTGCTGGGGGAAGACGCCACCAACCTGTTGTTCCGCACCGTCGGCAACCACCTGGCATCACAAAGCGGACAGTTGAGCCAACAGGCTCTGATCCTGAACCCGGCCATCACCTCCGCCATCAGCGCCGTGACCATGATCTACACCGCTTATGCCGTCACCAGACTTCTGGTACAGATCACCCACAAATGTGACGACAACGAATTTGAGCTGGCCGCCAAGCGGGAAATGAAAACCTGCCACAAGGTTGGCAGCTATCGTGAGTCCGAGTGGTTGGGGCTGAGCAGCATGAAGTACAACCGCTACTGCTGCTTCAGTTCGCCCCTGTCGCGTATTCTGCAGGTACAGATCCGAAAGCAGCTGAACCTTGGCTGGGGTTCCCCTAAACATCCGGACTGTGCAGGCCTCTCACCGGAAACCCTGCAAGCAGTAAACTGGGAACAGATTGATCTTGGCGAATGGCTGGCGTTGCTGAAATTGCAAAACAAACTGCCAGAACTGAACGCCGATACCCTGAAGCAGCTCAACCTGGAGACCCTGACCGGAGCAGGCTCAAGACTGGATTTTGACCGACAGCGGGAAGATAGCCGGAAGCGGCTGGAAGCGAGGTACGAGGGCTTGGGGCCTCCCGCATTGAATCGCTACCAGCAGCAGAAAACCCAAATGCTACGCCACTCAGTCCTGGCACCTGACTGACTCTGAGTGCTGCCACGATGGTTTTAGGCAATCGGGTGAGCGCTGTGCTTTAAACTCTATGGGGCTAACGGGTCAGTGATCACACCCGCTGTCAGCGTTATAGTGCCGATGCTACTGTGGGCCAACAGCTCCGACCCGCAGAGCAGCTGGTGACCGAGCTGAAACGCTTTCAGTAACCCGCTCTGACAAGGCACTTTATGAGGGTGATCCTGCGTAAAATGCCTTATTGGGCATAGAGCCAGGTTGGGAAAAAATACAGAGGCAGTGACTCTTCATCGCCTGTTTTCAGGAACAGTTTCATAAATTGGCTGCTGCTTCTGTCCCATGTTGGATCACTGCCATTCAATGCTTCATTGCGAGTGTCGAGGTTGTTTTTTTTATTCTCCGTTTTCTGTTGAGTGATGGTAGGTGCACTGTCGTTATCCGGTTTAGAAAAAAACTGGTCGTTCACCTGTAAGGCCTGAAAAGAGTCTTCCAAGCCAGTCTTTTGCTCAAGCTCGCTCGGTCCCTCCAGCAGAAGCAATCCGTCAGGCTGGTTCTCAGCACTGATTAGGAGAGCAAAAATGGAAGCTCTCCTATTCATGAGGGCAATGATTTGGTGCCTGCAGTCTAGCCCAAAGACGAAGTCAACAAACTGGCTTGAAAAAGGTATCCGAAATAAATCGATCTGAGCCTGAGAAGTGAGTTTGCGTCTTTGCCAATTGACGCTCAACTGGGCAGGCGAGGCCTCTGTCGACGGCACGCTGACGGATGTCTCCGACAGGTGGTGCCTGATGAACTCCCACAGCCGGCATTGTGGTGTGGGAAGGCTGACGCTGATTTGTTGCATGTTTTCGGGATAAGCAACCAATTCAACATTTCCCGGAAGCGTGATTGCAACAACTTCTGTATTGATCATTGAAGCCCTTCTGGTGGCTAAGCGGATCGATTGGATAGCCCCAGCCCCGGGGAGAACGCGTTCGCCTGGTTTTTTTACTACGTTTTTCAAGCCTTTGGGCTGATACTTTCGAACACAGGGGAAGGCCGACGGTTCTTGTGCCTGGCTGTCATAGTTTCGGGCTCTTTTTATAACCAGTTCATTATTAGTGATGTTCGCCAGAGCCGCAGGCGATAGTGAGGCTGGGTTAGATGATGGCGTATAGGAGACGTTTAGTTGAGAAGTATCGGCCTTCTCGGAGTGCGTAAAGGTTTCAGTGACATCAATAGTTGAAGACTGAGTATAGAGTCCCTGTTCGTTCATCTCGAAATAGGCCAAACGATAGAGCGTGATATCTCCAACTGCCAGTATTGGCACGCTGAGTAGCAGCACCAGAGTGATTAAGGCAACAGATTGCATGGGCACTCCCGGTATGGCGGCCTGTATAGACTGCCATTTTCCAAATGCTGAGACCTTGTCTTAGGGTACTATTAACCTTCTTTTGAAAGTGTTCAACCCTGTTGGCCACTGCCGGCTTGATCCAGCGACGGAGCCAGTGGCGTCCTGCTCACTGACCTTATACTCAGTGTCAAAAATGAGTAGCCCATCAGTTGAGTTGTTGGTACATTCCCATGGACATCCCCCGCACGATCAACGACCCCATTCAGTTCCTGTTCTGGTCACTGGACGAAATCTACCCCGTAGCTGTAGGGCTGATCTGGGGTATCTGGTTTGATCAGCTGTTGCTCGGCATGCTACTGGGCTGGCTGGCGATCCGGATTTATCGTCGCTTCCGTGATCGCCATCCGGACGGGCATCTGAGCCACCGGCTGTACTGGCTGGGCTTTTATTTATCGGGCTGTAAAACCCTGCCCAACCCTTACGTCCGGGTGTTCCATCCCTGCCGAAAATGACCATTCGGGATTACCTGCAACGCTTGAAGCAGTTGCGCCAGCAGCTCGGTATCGATCGCCTGATCATACTGTTCCTGGTGTTGACCAATAGCCTTCTGGCCTGTCAGTGCATTTGGCAAAAACCGACGGTTGAACTGTCACTGCCGTTTATGGACGCTCAGGTCGGGATTCACTCCGGTTCGGCGTCACAAGCTTACTTTGAATGGTGGGGGTTGTCACTGGCGGAACTGCTGGGCAACTTGAATTCTCAGAATCTGTCGTTTGTCGAATCCCGGCTGCAAAGGCTTTTGTCTCCCAACCTGCATCAGCAGGTTCAGGACAGCCTGAACCTGCAGTTTCATCAGCTGCTTGAAGACAAAGTCAGCATGAGCTTCGAGCCGGTGAGTCTTGAGTTCCTCAAAGCCACGCAGGAAGTCAAAGTGACGGGGCA
>JBPCXN010000409.1:0-4621 GCA_051008495.1 Endozoicomonas sp.
TACCGGCTACGGTGCAGAGGTAGACAAAACCCTGGAAGGTGGGCGGCCTGATAACGTCACCTACGGTATAGGCAGTGCTGGCTTGCCACTCCTGCCCATAGTCGTCCATCGCCAGCACCATGACTTCGCCTTCGTATGGGCTGGTATCCAGCGAGTAACCTCCATTGGCTGGATCACTCAGTGTGCTGCTCAGTACTGCATGCTTGGTGTCTGTGCTTCCTGCCACTTCCAGCAGAGCCTGGGTAATGGCAAATACTCGGCGGGCGACTGGCTGGTCATCTTCTTTGATGATTCCCTGTAGCCGGGTAGTATTGCCATTGCCCGGAATGATGATGCCGCCTGTGTTGCCGCCTGATGGATCAGGAATGCTATTGCTGTCTGACCAGATCAAGTCATCGGGTACGCTGGGTATCCATTCCAGTTCGCCCATGACCCCATTATTGTCTGCGATGATTTGGTACTTGTTTTGCTCAGTATCAAAGGTAGACCGCCAGACAGTCAGCGATGGTTGCGTAGACTGTTTTATAGGTACCGGTGTGTGGTTTATTTTATCTGCCAGAATGTAATCACAAATCAGTAAGTCGGATGCGCATTCTGACGAGAGTAGCGATCCTCCCAGGTGAATCTCATAGTGTGTGGCGAATGGATACCACGGGTACGGTATGCCAGTTGAAACATTGTTCAGTGTTGCTTGTAGACCATTGATATGCAGCGAGTGCGTTCCCGCGTTGTTGAACTGCGGAAAATCGATACAGAAGGCAATCTCTACTAACTGATTAATGGGTACGACTTCTGTCGTTATAAAGTTTACTGTTCCGATAAACTCTAGCTGTCCCGTTTCCGTTATTCGAAGTAATGCATTGTCTGTCACATGAGGGTCTTGATCTTCATAAACCCGCTTCATATTGACTAAGTTAATGACCTGACCCAAAGCCCCCACATAAATCAATAAATAAGAAGAGAATGTTTTGGTAGCTACATCAAATGCATTGGGTGTAGAACCCTCTGTATATGGGCTGATCAGCTTGCTAGTTATGTTGTCTGTTGGAAAATAAATAGCGGCCATCAGTCAGCATCCCCCCGAATCTGCAGTGTGAACTTGTCGTTTGTCTCAGTGCCCTGTCCGGCCAGTACCGTCCGGCATATCCAGACTGGAGCCAGCAGGCCGTCGGTGTTGAAGCGCACCACGTTGCCCACTGCCCAGCCTGAACCCCAGCCTTCGCTTTTGATGGTGAAGTAAGGGACTCCGGTTTCCGGGTTGTTCGGTGTGGTATCCGCAGCGGTGTTGCCGGTAGCGATGATACCGAGCTTTTCCTCTACCACCTGGAAGCTCGATGTACTGGTGAATATCAGAGCCCACCTGCCATAGATGGCTCCCTTGTTGGTGACCTCCACCGGGTAGTTGATGGTGTTGTACTGGGCGGTGGTGTTGTCGCCTATACGATCATCGCTCCAGTTGGGTGAGCCGCTGTCCCAGACTTTCTGGGTGAAGAAATGATGCACCCGGGCTTGCAGGTCGCCATAAACCACGGCGCTACTGACGGTGGTTTCAGTGGCTGGCAGATTCCAGGGAACCGGCGCAATGATCGAGAGTTCCCCGTTAATCTGCACATCGCTGACCACGCTCATATGCTCCACGCGATCTTTGATGGTCAGTGGTGTGGTCAGGCCTCCTCCCTCTGGATCGATAAGGGTGAGCGGATCAGCAAAGGTCACGGTGCCTGCGTCCCGGTCAGCAGTGTATTGCGTTGGATCGAGCAGCTTCCCACTGCTGTCTTCTATGGTGATCTCGGCCTGGTGATCCCGGCTGAGGTTTACCACCTGCCCTGCTGTGGGTGTGCCAGCATCAGTGCTGTCTGTGTGGCTGATGACCACAATATCACCAGCCCGGTAAATGGGGACATTTCCGTCAGCTGGCAGCCTCACTGGATCAAGGCCGATCAGCTCCGCATCCAGTGGCAGGCTGGTTTCCACAATAGCGTTGTAGCGGATGCTCTGGGGAATAACATAAATAGCCTCGTTACCTGGAGAGTCGCCGTCCGTGAAGCTGATTTCACTCCAGCCGGTGGTGCTGTCGACCTTACCCTGGACTTCGCTGGTGTCGAAGGTACCGTTAAAGTCGGCAGTGGCGGTGATGATGCCACCGTTGTCGATACGTACTGCGGTCAGCTGCAGACTCCCTGGTCGGATGGGTGAACCGGCGGTACGGAAGGCGACAGTTTCCACCTGGAAGCCTGCGCTCAGGGTGGCCGCTGCTTCAATGATGGCGCTGGTCAGAGTGCCTGATGGGTACGAGGCCAGTGTTGCTACGCCTCCGGTGTAATCAATGGCTCCCACCTGGGTGCCGGCATTGGTGCTGGTGCTGATGCTTTTGAACAGATCACCGTCCCGGTCAAAGTAGGTTTCGCCGTTCCAGGTGAACACCAGGCTGCCAGGCAACAGTGGGTCGCTGATCAATGGCAGCAGGTCGATGGTCAGTTCCGGGCTGGTCAGAGTCTCAGTATTGGGTGAATGACTCAGGCTGTTGTTCTGGGCTTTGGCGATCACGGTATCGCCACTGAATACTTCAGTTTTGCTGGTGTTGGTGCTGGTCAGCTGATATCGAGAATTGAAGTATAACCATTGGGTTTTGTATTCGGGATAGTTGTAGTTCTCTGTGGCCTGCAGAGTGAAAGCCCCGGTGGCGTAATCAATAGTTCCAGCCACACCACGCCAGGTGCCAGAACCATCGTCACTAAAATTCTTTGTCTGCTGGTAGGTGGTCTGGTAGGTTTCCACACTTTTTGTGCCGTTAGCATGATTGGGTGTATTACTGTCACGCTCCACAGTGAATTCGATATTGACGGAACCTGGCAGCAATGGCGCACCCGGGATCGTGCCACTCATTAGTCCTGCGCCGTCTACGCTGACACTGACCTGGCCACCGGCTACAGAGCCTTCTTCATACTGGATCTCAATCTCGGTGCCTGCGTCCGGCAGGTTATCCAGCACAAACGACAGCTCACCTGGTGCGTAATGAATGGAGCCACTGCCATCGCCTGTCAGGGTGCCGTTGCTCTGGTCGGTGAGGGTTCTATTCAGTCCATTGGATAGATAGTTGATGGTCAGGCTGCCTGGCTTAATGCCTGGCTTCTCGGTGATGTGTCGAAAGCTGATTTTGTCAGTAGCTGAAGTGCCGGTTCTGATGGTGACTTCGCTATCGTTCTGGGCACTGTAGCTGTAGACGATGGCGCTGTCGGGGTCAGGCATGGCCTCCAGGGTCAGGGCGACGCTGCCAGTGCTGAAGTCCATCGTGCCAGAGCCGGAGCCTTCCAGCACGCCATTGCCCGGATCGTTGATATCCTGCCACTTGCCCAGGGCGATATAGCTGATCACCAGGGTACCGGGTCTGGGCTTGGCTTCTGCCAGGTTGAGTGTGTAGTTGAAGCCCCGGTTCTGGTTGCTGACAGGGATAGCGCCACTGATGGCCGCGCCGGTGATGCCCGTTGCAGGTTTGTATGTGACTGACACCTGCCCGATGTTGTAGCTGCTGGTGCGCCAGACGTTCAGCTCGCCGGTCTCATAATCGATGGTCAGCTTGCTGTAGTTGTTGCTGCCGCTGCTGTGGACAAAGCCTCCTTTGCTGTCATCGCGGAAAGTACCCCCTTCCAGGCTCAGGGTGATGCTGCCTGGCATAGCACCCGTCTGGAAAAACCCCCGGCTCTGGTTGCCGCTGATATGCACCAGGCTGACGCCGACGTTGCGGTCACTACCACTGGTGGCCACCATCCTTTTGGCAGTGTAGCCGCCATACTGATCCAGGAGCGGGCTTTCCACTCTGGCGCTGGGTACCAAAGGCGCATAAACACTGCTGACTTTCAGAGCCAGGTCGCCAGCGGTGATGTCAGCACTGGTGGCCTGGATACCGTAATAGCGCGAGGCGTCGGCGATCTGTGTACCGAATACGTCACTCTTTGGTTCAGTGGTTCCTGCAGGTGTCGGATTGCCGCCTGGGAAAGTAACCTCCAGGGCGGCGCTGATCTCCATATCCACCCGGCGTCGTTCGAAGTCGATATAGTTCCCTGAAGAGCCGCCGTCTGAATACTCGTAGGTAAAGGTTTCCAGGCGATGCTCGACCCCGGTCAGGCGCACGTACTGCTCTTTGTCAGCTACTGGATCATAGAGCCGGTAGACCTCGCCAATCTCCGGCAGGCGCTGTTCTTCGCGCTGAATGCCCACGATGCTGCGCTGGCCTACCAGCTGGTTACCCAACAGTTCAAAGCTAGCGGCAGTGCCTGGCACCACATAGGCCTCGATGCGGTTGCGAGCATCCTTGCGCTCATCAGTCTGGTCATCAGTGTTGAACAGCAGCACAGAAACATTGGCATCGTCGGGCGGATCGGTGAGGATGACATGACTGCCCAGGTAGGCGTCGTTGTTCTCTGTACTGACCCCGATGTAAGCCTTGCGCAGGGCGACGTCGCCGATGGTGCGATCTATCCGAGAAATATCCTGGAACAGGTTGTTGACGTTGCCGTCAATCACTTCACTACCTGTCACCCGGCCACCGCCGTCTTCTTCGTCGGTCAGGCGCTGGCTTTCGAACAGCTTCACATCATCGTTGTTAATGGCCATCCGTGGC
>JBPCXN010000410.1:0-3276 GCA_051008495.1 Endozoicomonas sp.
GGCAAGTTGATGAAAAAGCAGAAAGGCCTCAAGGGGATTGAGGAGAAGGTTGAGTCCATTCCGGAGCTGGCGAAAATGGGAACGGGGCTGTTTATTGCCACGGCTTTTTTTGTTTCCGGGTATCTGCTCAGTCAGTTCATCCCGCTGCACCCCTACGCACTGATGATTCTCTGTGTAGGGCTGGTTAAGGCTCTGGGGGTGATGCCGGCACACTTTGAAGAAGGTGCGGCGCTCTGGGGGGATTTCATGGTGCTTATCCTGACACCGGCACTGCTTGCCTGTATCGGCATCGGCTTCACTAACCTGCACCAGGTGGCTGAGGTCCTGACCCTGCAGTATTTCATCCTGGTGCTGGCGACAGTGACAGGAGCCATCCTGGGTACCGCACTGATCGGACGGTTGCTGGGTTTCTACCCTATCGAAGCATCCATCACTGCCGGTCTGTGCATGGCCAACATGGGTGGCACCGGAGATGTCGCGGTTCTGTCGGCCGCCCGTCGTATGAACCTGATGCCCTTTGCCCAGGTGTCTTCCCGCATTGGCGGAGCCTTGATCCTGTTGCTGGCGACCGGGCTGCTGGGGCTGCTGTAACAGCCCCGGTATGAATCAGGCGGCTAACAAAGGTTCTCTTCCCAGCTTTCTGGCCAGGTGCGTGGCAAACCTGGCGGCAATGCCATAGACCGACAGTTGCGGATTGGCGCCGATGCTGGTGGGAAAGACGGAGCCGTCAATCACACTCAGGTTCTCCAGCTGGTGGTGTTCGCCAAGGCTATTGACCACGCCTTTCCCGGGATCTTCACTCATGGCGCAGCCCCCCATAACATGGGCGGAGCCGATTTTGGTCAGATACCTTTCGAGAGAGAGGTGGTCGATCTGTTTCCTGGCCGCAGCCATGGTGCTGACATAGTCAGCCTCAAGGTGCAGCGGGAGAGTGGACTCAGCGCCTGCCGCAAACTGGATTTCCGCCATGGTCAGCAGGGCTCTCCGGACACCGTTCCAAGCGTAGTTTGTCAATGTATAGTCCAGGATCGGAGAGCCGTCTTTCCTGATTTTCACCTGCCCGCCCTGGCTTTCTTCATGAAAACCATCCCGCAACAGCGCCAGCATGTTCTGGGTGTATGGCAATTGCGACATTCTTTCTGCCAGCCTTGTGCCCCTTGCGGCAAACAGGTTTGCCGCAAGGGCCGGTTGCAGGGGGGCGGTTTCCAGTTTGAAACCCATGCTGCCGGTGGTGCCATTGCGCCATTGGAAATGGTCGGAGTAGATGGATTGGGGGGCGCCATTATAGGGAGCCACTTCCTCCCTGAAACGGGCCATACTCATTGGTGTTGGATGGAGGAAGGTTCGCCTGCCCAGTAGCTGGTTGGGGTCCGGAGCCTGTGAGCGCATCAGAAGGGCAGGGGAATTTATGCCGCCGCCGGACAAAACATAGTGCCTGGCTGTGACCAGCACTTTCTGACCAGTCGGTACCCGGGCTGTCTGGTCCATGGCTCGACAGGTCAGAGACCTTACCCCTTTCTGATCAAGAGAGAAGGTTTCCGCTTCGCAGAGAAAAACCAGGCTGGCATTGCGTTTCAATGCCTCTGGAATGGTGGTGACCAGCATGCTCTGTTTGGCATTGGTGGGGCAGCCTGTGCCACAATAGCCCAGGTTCCAGCAGCCTTTGACATTACGGGGAATGGTTTTCCAGGAGTAGCCCAGTTCCTCGCAGCCGCGGCGAAGCGCATCGTTGTTTTGATTGGGAGGAACCGTCCAGTCCTGAATGCCCAGCCGCTGCTCCATCATTTCAAACCATGGCGCCATTTCCTGGCTGGATAAACCTTTCACCGAAAACTCTTTTTCCCAGTGCTCCAGGGTCTGGTCGGGTGTCCGGAAACTGGATGTCCAGTTGACAGTGGTGGAGCCGCCTACAGACTGACCCTGCAGTATCGTTATACTGCCATCTTCACTGAGTCTCGACACCGATTCCTGATAGAGATCCCGGTAAGCCTCTTTTTCCCGCATATTGAAATCATTGCTGGTTTTCAGTGGCCCATGCTCCAGCATCACCACGTTCAGACCGGCGCGGGCAAGTATCTCTGCGGCAGTTCCTCCACCGGCACCAGTACCGATAATAGCGACATCTGCTTCTATCCTGAGATCTTTTTCCAGCCGGGAAGCGTTGATGATATTCCAACCGGCCTCTACACCTTCTGCAAACAGGTCTTTAATAGCCATCGATCACACCGTTAAGCTAGTAATTATTGGTTTCGGTCACCAGAATGTCCTGGAAAGGCAGGCCGGGATAGCCGGTATACTGCCAGGCATCTTCCTGCATAAACCGTTTCAGGATCATCAGATTGACAAGACTGGAACAGGCCTTGTTCAAGAGGCTGATCCGGCTGTTTTTCCAGCCATCGAGAAACTCATCTATCTCCTCAAGGGAGGCATCTTCCCAGGATTTCCAGATGCCGGTGACGGGCCCCTGCAAAGGGGATGTGACTAGGTTGATCAGGTCAAACAGCTCCTGCCTGCTGATGGGATGCAGGCCTGACAGTGCGGCGTCCAGATGCAACAGGTAACGTTTCAGGCTATCTTGATCCGGTTGGATAGAGCCCTTTAACACTGACTTTGTCACAGCCCTTAGAAATGGCAGGTCACCGGGTCTTAGCCAATGAAAGCCCGGTGCCGTGGGTTGTGTAAGACTGCAGCCGCTTATCAGAGTGCTGACGCCACCTGTCGCAAGCAATGTAAGCCCCAGGCCGCTGCTTCGAAGAAAGTTGCGTCTGGACAGGCTGGCCGTTTGATCTTTCTTATTCGTTATCATCTCAAGACCCCATGATGATCAGGAGCATGAGTACTATTCTCCGTCAGGCTCCTGGGGCTATAGTACTTCAATCATCCAATAAAAAGCAGAGCCCGGAATCATATGAGGGCTCTTTGAGCCAGTGCTGTTTGAAAACACTACAGTTGTCTCATATAGTGATGGGATATTGACCGGCCTGTCACGTGCTGCCCGGTCTCAACATCAGGGGGGAATCCGATGACTGACAAGATCCTGTTCTCGGAACTGAAGACGGCTTCCAGGCACCGCATTGGCGTCATCACCTTAAACTCGGAAAAAACGCTGAATGCTCTCGATCAGGACATGCTGGATGCACTGTATGACAGATTGCAGCGCTGGCGTTCAGACCCTGACATTGCCTGCATCATGATGCAGGGAGAGGGGGAGAAAGCTTTCTGTGCCGGTGGCGACATTCGCAGTTTGCGCCAGGCGATACTGGCTGGAGACAGTGA
>JBPCXN010000411.1:0-15670 GCA_051008495.1 Endozoicomonas sp.
GAGATGCACCGTGCAGGCACCGCACAAGCCGAGTCCACAGCCAAATTTTGTGCCCGTCAACCCCAGTTCGTCACGCAACACCCAAAGCAGGGGGGTGTCGTCTGTCATATCCAGACCCAGAGTCTTAAGAGTGTCGTTTACCGTTATCTGTATCATTTGAGACACGCATGTTTACTATTTTCCTGCGTGGCAATATCCGACATTTTGACGTAAACAGCAAGACCAACCGCACTCAGCTACTGTCAGTCGGTCATTGAAAGCCCAGGAGCCAGATACACATTGGAATATCAGACATCAGACAGCTGAATAATTATCATAATGGAAACGCCAGCTGCTTTGAGAAACTTGTATTACTATTGATGCTATCCGGGTCGCATGCCTGATCTGATTAGTATGATCAGAATAGTCAGCGGTTGCATGTCAATCGACAAAGTGAATCAGAAATGATCTACTCATGTTGGCAAAAGACGGTGTTCCCCTTTCAGCTTTCACTGGTTTCTTTTCTTGCTCTGTTGATTTTATCGAGTTCCCTGCTGGCTGATAGCATAAACTGTGAAGATTTCGAAGTGCCGGAATGGCGTGAGATATGCAAAGCCCATGATGGGTATTATGGGAGAATCTATGTTCATGAAAGCATACCCGAAGATGGTTTGAATGCTGAAGTGGACAGCTGGAGTGGCAGCCGCTCCGGGCTTCACATAATCCCCCCGCAAAGGTACGTTCTCGATAGAAAAATCAAATTAAATCCTGAGCAATCTCTGCTACCCAATCCGTCAACGCCGCTCTCTTCTGAAAAAGCCAATAGAACCATTGAATTAAGCGCCTCGAACAACTTTTCAATAGGCTCCGATCGGTATTTTACGCTGATCGAGCTAAGCAGTCGGGTATCTGCAGGGGGCGTTGAAATTCAGGGGGAGGACATTAGCAACAGTGTTTCCGGCTATCAATCGGCGACAGAAAATAAATACCCCAGGGTGCTTCTTTATGCACCGGACAGTATTGAAGTGGTTGTCGCGGGGTTTGTGCTAGCTGGAGCCATTGGGATTGATGAGCTGATCTGGAATCCGTTTCTCGATGATTTTTTTCTGGACAAGAATGGCGATATCGGCGATGCACCCGGCATCCGCTTTCTCAGAAACCACCTTTCTGTGAATGGTAGTGCTACAGGGCTTCTGGTAACCGGAGGCCTTCACCCGCCACTGGTTGAGAACAACTCGGTTCTGCTTTCCTCAACACATACCGATGGCGCGAAAACGGTCGGAATCCGGGTTGAAAAAGGCGCCGCCACTCTCAAGCAGAATGACATTGTTTTTCAGGACGATAATCCAGCGGAGAAAGAGCTGCGTACAGGCATAGAAATCGATGCTACAGAGGCTGTCGTTATTCAGGCTAACGCCTTTTATGCTTATGAAGCTGCAAGCGATCTGGATAGGGGCGTCTGGGTAAGTTCTAACAGCAAATGGGTGAGTCTGGGAAATAACACCTTTTCACCTCTTATAAGGAAGTGGCTTTTTGAAGGTGCAGGCCATAAGGGAGCACATGTTATTGAAAATCATAACTACCTGAATGTGGCAGACGACAGTTACCGATTTTCTGATGCTACACAGTTTCTGGGCTATCCAGGTAATTTAGGAGCATTGCCCGTTGCTTCTGCATACCTGGTGAATAATTTCAGAAACTCATCTCTTTTCGTTCAGCAAAGTACGTTGGAGTCCGACAGTATACTTCCGGTATACGATTTAATGTCCCGCGCCGATTATTTTCCGCCGTGTCCATATCGACTAAATTTTGCTGAAGCCATAGGGTTTCCCGTGTTTTTCGTTATCGGGATTTCAAGCAATATCTTACTCTGTGGCCTAGGGTGCTGGTCATGTGGTGCCCGACGCTGCCCATGGAGCGCTCGTTGATTCTGGTTTCTGCGGAAGTTCTTACGATGATTATTTTCAGAAGTGATCATAGAGAAAAATTTATGCTGGGTATCAACAGCTTTGCTTATGGCCTGGAGCATGCAGTAAGATTGGCCTTGTTTACCCTGGCTTTATTTGTCTCAACCAGCAAAGCACAGACAGAGGTCGACTGTAGCCTTTACAGGGTGCTGGAACTGGCAGCAATCTGTGCCCGGTATGCACCGACACAGATTACAGTACACACTGACGTGTCAGGTGACGGGTTGAATACGCTGGTTGATAGCTGGGGAGGTACCGGCGGATTACATATTATTCCTGCCCAGACATACTCCCTCAACCGGCCAGTTCGGCTGACCTCAACTCAGGCGCTGTTGCCCATAGCCACTTCCGACAATGGTGACCCATTAATTCACCTGAACGTTGTTGAAAGCTATTCCCATGGGAGTGGGCCTTTTGCGTTGTTACAACTCACCCAGCAGAGCCGGGTCGGTGGCGTATCAATAAATGCAAGCTCATTTCCATCAAGCCTGAACACTGGAGATAACAGCAGTCTCGCTGTTATAGAGGACAGTGCTGGAGATATTGAACTGGCTGGCTCTGTTCTGCAGGGGAGCAACCTGACGCAACTGCTTCGTCTGGAAAGCAACGCTTCTGATAATAGAATCCTATTACAGCGGAATATGTTTCTGTGTGGCGATGTCTGTATTCAATCCAGCCTTGGTCAGAAGCAGAGGCTTATAATGACTAACAACCTGGTTGATTCTGAAGGCTTCGACGGAAAAGGAATTGTTATTAGCGGTGGGAATCATGAGCTGGTGTTTAACGATTTTAGTTGTCCAGACTGCAAGGCTATCGAAGTTAATGATAGTACCAGTTTTGTAATTTCCAGCAATGCGTTCTGGGGCGTTTTTTCGACCGCAGTTTTTTTTAAAAAATACCCTTCCCAACAGGGCGAGTTGTCTTTTAATAGCCATAAAGATGGAATAAATCTGGTTGAATTTGACGATTCAATCGCCGTACGGTTTATTAAACATGATAACTTTGCCAACATACCCAGTGGGGCTTATCCGTGGAAATTGCCTGCCCGTTTCTTTTCTTATACAGGTAAGGGCGGGGCAGTTTCAGTTGCCGTAGGGGCTTTGCAGGATCTTGATGATTATATAGTTGGAAATAATGTTTCCGAGATCCAGCAATTGATACCTTTCCGTTGCAACAACTGCTCCTCTGTTCATTCTTTAACGGCTATACGGCAGAAGAGAACTTCCCACTTCCCCGAATGTAGCAGTCAGCAATCAGGGTACACCTTTCCAGGAGCGATAGCCCAAGCAATATTAATGTTTGGAGTCATGCCTGTGGTATCAGTCGTCAACTGTATTGTCAGCTACCGACTGGGCAGGAAAGACCTGATTAAATACCAGCAATTACAAAATATTGAGTGATGCCCGCCATTCTTTGACGGCTCACAGATAAGCAGTCGGTATAGCTCAAAATTCCGCACATGCCGGAGTTAACGACTTAACAGGGGACGCTGTTAAGCTTCAATGAGTGCCCTGATAGTGGCGATATTGAGCAACTTTATCGGAAACATCTGTCCAGGGTTGTTTATCCGGAGCAAACCGTGCGCGCAGATAATGGGCAAGACTGATCACCTGCTGGTCGTTAAGGCTGTCTTTAAAACCTGGCATCATCCCCTGCCCTGGCAGATCGAGAGAGTTCTCCTGTACACCATAAAGAATGGTTTGAATAACATTATCGGGCAGGTCGCTGTGTAAATTGGTGTTTCCGGCCAGTTCAGTGCCAGCCTGGGTCCAGAGATGCAGGCCAGAGTCATCAAGTCCATCGGTATGACAGGCAGCACAGCTGCCATTGAAAATACGACTGCCCTCGCTTAGCCGAAGCTGCAGCTCCGCCTCAGCTGAAAGACGGGGAGTTACAGTGCTCTCAGGCGTGGCCTCAGGCTTATTAAATGAAGCGACATAATGGGCTATGGCCCTGACATCCTGTTCCGGCAGCTTACCCAGTCCTTTCACCACCGGCGCCATGGGGCCTGAAGCAACGCCGTGGTTTTTGGCCGATCCCGTTTTCAGATAATCAAACAGTGCCTGCTCTGTCCAGGGAACCGGCGACTTGGACAAATGATTCAGCGGCGGTGCTTCCCACCCGTCGACCATGGCGCCACTGAAATAAGCCTGCCCTCCCTTTTCGGCTCCGGACAGGTTCCTTGGAGTATGACAGGCACTGCAGTGGCCAAGACCTTCGGCCAGATATGCGCCACGATTCCATAAGGGAGATTGGGATGTGTCCGGCTGAAAAGGCTTCGGGTCATGGTACAGGGCATTCCATCCAGCCATCAGTGGCCTGAGGTTAAAGGGAAACGACATTTCTGCAGCAGGGCTTTCAGCCTTGACCGCCGGCCTGGACATCAGATATGCGTACAGAGCCTGCATATCCGCATCGCTGATCTTGGCGAATGAGGTGTAGGGGAAGGCCGGGTAGAGTTGCCTGCCATCACGGCTGACACCATGGCGCATGGCCCGCTCAAAAGCACTGAATGACCAGTTGCCAATTCCTGTCTTTTCATCTGGCGTTATGTTGGTGCTGTAAACAACACCAAAGGGAGTAACAAAGGGTCGACCGCCACTGTTGCTTTCACCCTCCTGCCAGGTATGGCAGACAGCACAGTCTCCCGCTTCAGCAACCAGACGACCACGTTCAATAGTGGCCGCTGAATACAAGTCGGGAGCAGGTCTGGCAACAGGTGGTATGGCGCTTTTCAGAGGCCAGGCCATATAAGCAAGACCAGCCATTGACAGGGCTGCGGCGCTGACCCATTTTTTCAGTGGGGTTGAGCCCTTAGTCTTATCTTTATCGCCTTTGATGGCCGAAGCATTCAGTGCTTCCCGAACCCGCTCTGGTGAAAATGGCGGCTCCCTTAATCGTACCCCGCAGGCATTGAATATGGCATTGGACACTGCAGCAACTGCTGGATCCGCCAGGCCTGGCGCACAGTTAAGGGAAGAGGTTATGGGCTGTACAGCTCCCCCGGAGCCTTCCAGTATCGGGCCTGTTTCCTGAGAGTACGAGGTTACTGACTCGACTGCCCACTGGCTGTAGCCATCATGCGTCTCCAGAAGTGGCTGCCTGGCTGATAGCAGGTCACGTTGAAGGATTTGCCTGAGATGCTCCTGATCGGGTGCAGGGCCGGAGTCCTGACCTATGATTAACCTGTCGAGACGGACTTCACCTGTAAATTTATCAAGACAGATATCCACTACCCAGGCAGACCGGGTACCGGAATCGGTCGCACTGCTCTCGGGATTTTCCCGGGATAAGATCTTGGAATAGGCAAACCCTCTGCCGTTTGCAGTATCGGCCTTGCCCGTTTCCTTAAGCCCATAATGCTGTTCATCGGACAGCCAGCCGGACTGGCGGATAACAGCATCAACCAATTCCAGCCCTCTGTCGTCCGTTATATGTTTCTTCCTCAGCTCAGCCGGGTCCAGCTGTAGTTCCTGCGACAGCTCATCCATCCAGCATTCGCGGGCGAAAGTATTCTGATTTCGTTCCAGATCCGCAACCTTGTAGCCCACTCCTTTTTCCACAGGGGAGTATGACAACTGTCTATTAAATCTATAGGGGGTAATATCAGCTTCGATATCAGGGGAAGAAGAATCAGTGCTGACGAGTGACGTACCATGCACCAATAGATAAGCAAGCACCGGAGCAGTATCCGAAGCCTGATGACTACGCTGGACGACAGTATCTATATTATCCGTAGAGCTTGAAGTACAAGCGCCCAGGTCTATCTGCTGAGCAAGCCCCAGGGCATCACAGACGTCCTGATAGTCGGGCGACAACAAAACCGCAACGGGCTTGCCTGCAGCCCTTGAAAGCAGCATGGCATCAGCAGCTGCATCGTCATTACAATCTCTTCCCAGCCACAGGTTGCCGGAGGGCGAGTTGATCTGAACCTGCCCGGCAGGAAGTCCGGCCAGAGCTGCTAACTCATGTCGCAGAACCTCAGGAGCCAGCGAGTTAACCTGAACCTCAATCTGATCTTCGTCAACAGCAGCAATCACCCATTCCGGGCTGCCGCCCCAGCGGAAACGGTTAGGCCAGCGATAACTTTGTTTGAAATCACTGGATTCAGTCATCGCCTCGCCGGCAGGAACTGCTGGCAGCTCCGCAGCTTCCCAGGTCAATTGCAGTTGCCCGGCGGCAACTACAGCCCGGTTATAGTCACTGGCGACGACTCCGACAAAATTACCCAGCCGCACCACCTTGACGACACCCGGCATTTTTTCGGTACTGGTCGTATCGATATCAGTCAGCCGCGAGCTGATGAAACATCCATCGACCATCTGGTAGTCCGGTGGCCTAACCACCACGCCAAAAAGCAGCCCTTCGAAATCTGCCCTGTCTGGCAGCTTCAGTGCAGCAGATACATCACCAGTCACCTGTCTACTCCTCCTGAGACAGATGCACTGCCCGCTTTACTGCATTGATGATTTCCACGTGAGTGCCGCAGCGACAGAGATTGTTCTTCAGAGCTTTCTTGATTTTTTCTTCCGAAGGGTCAGGGTCTGAATTCAGCAGAGCCCGGGCGGTCATGATCATTCCGTTCAGGCAGTAGCCACACTGAGCGGCCTGCTCGTCAATGAAGGCCTGCTGAACAATATCGGGAGACTGTTCACTCCCAAGCCCTTCCAGAGTGGTTATCGTACGACCTTCCAGGCGGCCAACAGGCAGTACACAAGACCTGGCCGCACGACCATCAACCAATACCGTACAGGCTCCACACTCGCCAAGGCCACAGCCATATTTTGGGCCATTCAGAGCCAGATCATTGCGAAGAATGTATAAAAGCAGCGTTTCTGGTGGCTGCGATACATGCACGTGCTCGCCGTTCACTGATAGATGTATTTCTTTCTTCATGGCAACTTCCTGCTCCAGATGGAACTGGGCTGTTACTCTGTTTGTTCTCTAGTCTGGTAAGACAATGACCCAATTAAACGACTGCTAACTAATAAATACAGATGTTTTACTGTGCCCTATCGTCAGATGCTGAGGTTACACCAGGAGCCTGACCGAGAATAGTTACCGTAGGTCGGATTAGGGCTTGCCCGTAATCCGACATCCCGTTACAAGCGCCGCAGGACTGAACTCTTTTGGCGATCCATGTCCGATTACGAATTTTCAATTCTAATCCGACCTACACGTCAAACTCATTGAAACCATGTACTAGGAGCCTGTCGGACTTAAGGCAATTTCGGCCTGAAATCCAGAAAGAGCGGCCAGTTTTTCCGTTGAATTTGCTTAAATAGGTCAATTATTCGCACAAATCCATCGAAAAATCTGACTCGCTCTACTAACTCTTACCATGAAGAGCATGCTCGAAAGCTTAAGTCCGACAGGCTCCTAGGCTGCAACCACCTTGCCATCCAGAACCACTGGTGCATTATCCAGGAAGACACTGCAGTTACGCAGCGGTATATCCATATGACAGGGGGTTTTACGGGATCCGCCCACTTCTGTATTGGGCCCGGTTGAGAACAGGAAGTTTCCTTCAAAAGCCCGGGCATCCATACAGATGCCATCGTTTTTGTCATGCAGCCCCATGGCCGTCCATTGCGCTTTTGGCTGCAGTCCCCAGCCAATATGCGAGATTCCATAAACTTCCGGATCCTTGAAATAGGCCATATATTCCCGCAGGTATTCGGCCTCCATCCCGCCATGGATATTGCGGATCAAGCCTTCATGGATCTCCAGCGTAATGGTGTCCCGGGCATAGGTCTTGAAGGGCAGCAGGATATCACCTTCATTAATGACGAGAGTCCCTTCAGCACTGCCTTCATCAGGCCAGGTAAACAGGAAGCCGCTCGGCCAGTGGTCCCAGCGCCCCGGTTCATCAGCAAACCCGTATTCAGTGACAGCCGGATATTGTCCCAGTGTCGCATGAAAATCAGTCCCTGCGGGAGATGTCACTCGCATTTCCCTGGCCGATGCCAGCAGCTTCTGGGCGGCGACAACCCGCTCCTTGTCCGCCATGGTAGGCATCATACGCATCAGTACTTCCGGTGGCTCTACCGCCAGCAAAATCCGTGTGCCCGTTTTTAGAATCTGTTCCTGCTCGGGAGAGTGCAAAAGCATCATGGTATCAACGACCAGATCTGCAGCTTCCAGGGCCCGCTGAGCCGCCTTGTTGCCCGTCAGAGCCGTATCGCCACAATAGGCCGTGAGGTCGTTCCCCATTGCCTGGGGCGCATTATAAGATGGCAGCTCTACGATATAGACCTGGGCCTCCAGCCTCTGGGCTGCATCCAGGGCAGCACGAACTGTCCGCTCATTGGAGTAGTGACTTTTCAGTATGGCGACGCTCTGGGTTCGGTCGACCCTGGACAGTGTTAAAACTTCTTCAAACATCTGCGTCAGTTCTGAGTTACTTACAGGCATTTGTTCTCCTTGTTGTCCTGTCGCCAAGACATTTTACTGGCGGCCTATTTCTGCCAATCATATAACGCATACACTGATAAAAAAAACAAAACAGCATAAATTAATTGATGTCGAGACCGATTATCATCCATTGTTTTCACTGCATTTAAATTATTTTTAATTACTGAACAAAGTCATTTACTCACAGAATAATAAGTGTATACACTATATATAAAAATCATTAAACCAACACATTAAGCCAAGGTGAACCAGGTGGCCCGATGAGTAACAAAAACAAGAAAATAGCTGTAATAGGTGCAGGCCTGGGCGGTTCTGCTGCGGGCCGGCTGCTGCAGCAGGCTGGCTTTTCAGTCGATGTCTATGAGCAGGCCCCGTTATTTTCCAGGATAGGCGCCGGCATTCATGTCAGCTCCAATGCCATGCATGTGTTTCGGGAAATGGCGCTGGATGAAGCCCTGTGCAAAGTCGGCAACCATCCTGACTATTGGCTGAACAGGGATGGAGAGTCTGGCGAGTATCACTCCCGTATCCGTCTCGGGGAATACGCCATCAAAGAGTATGGCGCACCCTACATCACTATTCACCGTGGTGATATGCACGCTATTCAGATTGAGTCTCTTGACCAAAGTCGCCTGTATTTCGGCAAGGCCCTTACCGCCATTGATGATTCAGGCGACGACGTACTTATGACTTTCGCCGACGGCAGTACTGCCCGTGCCGATATCGTCATTGGTGCGGATGGCATAAACTCCAGAATTCGGGAAATCCTGCTGGGCAAAGAAGATCCTGTGTATGGCGGCACAGTCGCCCACAGAGCATTGATCAAAGGCGAAAAGCTTCTTAAATACGATCTTGAGTTTGAAGATTGCATCAAGTGGTGGACTGATGATCGCCACATGATGGTCTATCACACCCGGCCGGATCGCAGCGAGTATTACTACGTGACCGGTGTACCTCATGAACCCTGGGACTTCGGCGACAACGCCTTTGTTGATAGCAGCCAGGAGGAGATGTATGAAGCGTTCCGGGGTTATCATCCTGTCGTACAGGCCCTGATTGAGTGTACCGACGAAGTCACCAAGTGGCCATTACGCAACCGTAACCCCCTCCCTGTCTGGAGTGAAGGCCGACTGGTGCTTCTGGGCGACGCCTGTCACCCCATGAAGCCTCATATGGCTCAGGGCGCCACCATGGCCATTGAAGACGCTGCCGTACTGACCCGCTGTCTGGTAGAAACCGGCGTCGATGACTACATCACCGCTTTCAAAATGTATGAAGCAACCCGCAGGGAGCGGGCCAGTGAAGTACAACAAGTGTCCAATAACAACACATGGCTTCGTACCCAGGAAGATCCTGCCTGGTGCTATGGCTACAACGTTTACCAGGATTCTCTGAAAGGCTGAGACACTTCCATGAGTACATTTTTATACGGCGGCCAGGTGAACGCCAACGGGATAAGACAGCACTATCTCCGTTACGGGTCTGCTGACGGAGAAGCGCTGCAGCCACTCATCCTGGTACCAGGCATTACCAGCCCTGCCATTACCTGGGAGTTTGTGGCAGAAAGGCTGGGTAAGCAGTTTGATACCTATGTCCTTGACGTCAGAGGACGTGGACTGTCGTCTACTGGGCCTGACCTGAATTACGATATTGATACCTGCGCCGATGATATTATCGCCTTCGCAGAAACTCTGGGTTTAAACAATTACATTCTGGTCGGCCATTCCATGGGGGCCAGGTTTGGCATCAGGGCATTTTCCCGCGGCGCCAGCGGGATGCAGCGACTGGTCCTGGTTGACCCGCCGGTTTCCGGACCAGGCCGCAGGCCTTACCCCAGCAAGCTGCCCTGGTACGTGGATTCCATTCGTGATGCCACCGCCGGCTGCGACCTGGAAACCATGCGCAATTACTGCCCGACCTGGACCGACGAACAGCTGCAGCTCCGCTGCGAATGGCTGCACACCTGCTACACACCCGCGATTATCACTGCATTCAACGGCTTCCATGATGATGACATCCATAATGACCTGCCAGGGATCAATATCCCTGTGCTACTGATGGTTGCAGGCCGTGGTGGTGTTATCGAACCTGTCGATGAGGCAGAGTTCAGGGAGTTGCTTCCGGATATACTGATCAGCCATGTAAACGACGCAGGACACATGATTCCCTGGGATGATTATGAAGGCTTTTTTGCTGCCTTTGGTGACTTCCTCGGCAATCCAGTCTGAGTAGAAGTCAACGCTCTTCTAACAAGGAAAAATAACAATGACTAAAGTTTATCGCGTCGGCCAGATCGTTCCGAGCTCCAATACCACCATGGAGACTGAAATTCCGGCCATGCTCAGAGCCCGGGAAAGTATCTGCCCTGAACGCTTTACTTTCCACTCAAGCCGGATGCGCATGAAAACGGTCAGCAAGGATGAGCTGACCGCCATGGACGGCGAATCAGACCGCTGCGCCCTTGAGTTGAGTGATGCCAGTGTCGATGTAATGGGCTACGCCTGTCTGGTGGCCATTATGGCCATGGGGCCCGGCTATCATCGCCAGTCAGAATCGCGGCTACGTCAGCGCACCATTGACAATGAAATGGAAACCCCGATTGTTACCAGTGCCGGAGCCCTTGTAGAAGGCATAAAAACCCTTGGCGCGAAAAAAATAGCGCTGGTGACCCCTTACATGAAGCCGCTCACAGAGCTGGTGGTTGAATACATTCGTAATGAGGACATCCAGGTACTGGATTACCGCTCACTGGAAATACCCAACAATCTCGACGTTGCCCGTCATGACCCCATGAATCTGCCGGATATTGTCGACACCATGAACCTCGAAGATGTCGATGCAATCGTTCTATCCGCCTGCGTGCAGATGCCTTCCCTCCCTGCCATTCCCCTGGTCGAAGCCAGAACTGGCAAACCGGTTCTCACAGCCGCTGTAGCGACAACCTATCAGCTGCTCAAGGAGCTGAAGCTCAGGCCTGTTGCCCCCGGCGCCGGAACACTGTTATCGGGAGCGTATTAAGATGACGGTCAGTGCGGCTGACAACTATCAGGGGGTCTGGGGTGACCGGATAGGGTTTGGCGACCGGACCGCGCTTCTGGTTATAGACTTCATGCAGGCCTATACCACCGAAGGAGCCCCCCTCTATGCGCCGGGTGTTGTTAATGCTGTCGGCAAAGCTGCCTCTGTGCTGACTTCAGCAAGGGCCGCTGGCGAGTGGATTGTCCATACCAATATCCGTTATCAGCCAGAACAGTTTCTCGATGGGGGCGTCTGGGTAAAAAAAGCACCGGTCATGAAAGATATGGTTGTGGGCAACCCCCTGGCGGAGTTCTGCCCGGAAGTGACACCTCTGGACAGCGAACTGGTTATCACCAAGCAATACCCCAGCTCATTCTTTGGTACAACGCTGGCCACCACACTGCACGCCCGCAAGGTGGACACTGTTGTATTAATGGGCTGCTCAACCAGCGGTTGCATTCGCGCCACCGCAGTCGATGGGCTCCAGCACGGTTTCCGGGTCATAGTCCTACGGGACTGCGTCGGCGATCGGCATGATGGCCCCCATGAAGCCAACCTGTTTGACATCGACAGTAAGTATGGTGACGTGATTCACAGCAGCGAGTATCTGCAGCGCCTGAGCTGATTTAATCGTGACAATTTCTGAACTGCCTTGGGTCGCACGCAAGAGGGTATAAAACAGGAGAAGTGGAATCTGCCGGTAATTTATACCGGTTCAGATTTCCTCGTCTTCACCAGCCGCCGTAGACGGTCTGAAGGAAAACTTTGTTATTTGCTAGCTGGCGTGTTACTTGCTGGCGAGGTTGTTGACGATTTGGACAAGGATCTCTTCAATTTTGTTGTATCGTTTGTTGTTCTCCTTCTTTTGTTCCAACAGTTCCCTCTTTAGTTCCATCTGCTCCTTCTTTAATTCCATCTGTCCCTTCTTTAATTCCATCTGTTCCTTCAGGATCAGTGCAACAGTGCCTTCAATACCAGTGAGCACCTGATCCCAGTGAACACGATTTTCTTCCAACTTGGCGACTCTGGCTTCAAGGCTCATACTGCATACCTTTTGTTGGTTATGTTACTTGCTGGCGAGGTTGTTCACGATTTGGATAAGGAGCTCTTCAATTTTGTTGAATCGTTTATTGTTCTCCTTCTTTTGTTCCATCTGCTCATTCAGGATCAGAGCAACGGTGCCTTCAATACCAGTGAGAACCTGATCCCAGTGAACACGATTTTCTTCCAGCTTGGCGACTCTGGCTTCAAGGCTCATACTGCATACCCTTTGCTGGTTATTTGAGCTATGAGCATAGCAGGCAATAGAAGATGGTACAGACCTAACAGTCAATAATTTTCCGCAGCAGGTAGGTCAGTGCTATCTGCTCACTGGGGTTGAGTTTTTCCACAGTGACTTCGCTGATCTGCCTGGCTGCAGGAATCATATTCATGATCAGTTCCCTGCCACTGTCGGTCGCTATGACAATCACTTTGCGCTGATCTTCGGGGTCGGAGGTCAGCTCTATCAGGCCCCGCTTGTTCAGCCTGCTGACAATACCCCTTATCGTCGCCTGGTCTATAGCTGTCAGGCGCACCAGGTCAGTCAGTGAGCTGCTGCCGTTATCAACAATCACGCACATGGCAGCAAACTGTATAGGCGTCAGTTGTTTGTCAATGCTATATTGCTGGAAAATGCCGCTGTTGCGCTGATGGGCCTTGCGGATCAGGTGGCCTACCTGTTCATTCAGATCATAGCCCTGCTCGGAGGGTGTGGAAATTCTTGTCACTTGACTGTTTGCCTGTTACCGGGAGATGCAGTAATCGCTATTATACCTGTACAATCTGGTACTCACTATTCCTGAAAGAATCAACTTAGTAAAAAATAAGCATATTTTATCAGTAATAAAAGTGTATACACTTAAAACAATTCCAATGGTACTTGTTCATGTCCGCCAACCGACGCTCAACGCCCAGCCGTCAGCAGTTGCTCAATGACCAAGGTGTGTTAACAGTTTTCCGTAATCCTGCACCACCACCAAAGCCTGCGCCGGGACAACCTGGTAACCGTACGGACTATATTCCGGTCGAGCCCGAACTGTTTATTGCCCTGCTCGATGATGGGCAAATTCTCGCCTTCAATGGTCATGTCGACCTGGGCACGGGTATTCGAACCGCTCTGGCCCAGATTGTGGCGGAGGAGCTGGAAGTGGAACCTGAATGCATACAGGTGATACTTGGGGACCCGGGAGACGCTCCCAACCAGGGTCCGACTATAGCCAGTACCACTATTCAAATCACCGCCCAGCCCCTGCAACAGGCTGCAGCTCAGGCCAGGCAGTTTTTACTGGCAAAGGCGGCGGCGCATTTTCAGGTCACTGAGGAAAAGCTTGTGATCAATCGGGGCGTTATTCAGATCTGCGATGATCCTGGGCAACAGCTTCGATACTCTGATCTTCTGGCCGGGCAGCGGTTCGACTTACTGTTAAGCGATCAGATACAGTTGAAAAAACCTGGCTCCTATCATGCCATTGGCCAGTCCTTCCAGCGGGTGGATATTCCCGGCAAGGCTAAAGGACTACTGACGTTTGTTCATGATTTTCGACTCCCAGATATGCTTCATGGCCGGGTGATTCGCCCGCCTTATACCGGCAGGGATCATGGTGAGTTTGTCGGTAGCAGTCTGATCTCTGTCAACAGGGAGTCCATTGCCCATATTCCAGGCATTGTCAGTGTGGTTATTGAAGGGGATTTTGTCGGTGTCGTTGCCGAACGGGAAGAACAGGCTGTCCGGGCCGCAAGAGAGCTTGAAATTCACTGGAGTCCCTTTCCTGCCCTGACAGCCATGGATGATCTGGAAGAGGCTTTACGGAGCCTCCCGGCCGCAACCCGCCAGTTGAAAGAAAGCGGCAACATAGAACCGGCACAGGAACAGTCCGAAACCCGCATACAGAGAACATATCTCTGCTCCTATAACATGCATGCCTCCATCGGCCCCTCGTGTTCCGTCGCTCATGTACACGACGATAAAATTACACTCTGGAGTGGCAGTCAGAACCCGCACAGCCTGCGGACAGATATTTCCCGGCTGACAGGTTTGACTGAAGATAGAATCGATATCATCCGCATGGAAGCCAGCGGCTGTTACGGTCGAAATTGCGCTGATGATGTCGGGGCTGATGCCGTATTGCTTTCACGGGCAACAGGGCGTCCGGTGAGGGTGCAGCTCAGTCGCGCCCAGGAACACGGCTGGGAACCCAAGGGTACTGCCCAGATCATGGATGTTGAAGGAGCAGTAGACCACAACGGGGATGGTGTCGCCTATCGCTTCAAAACCCGTTATCCATCCAATGATGCCCCTAACCTGGCCCTGCTTCTGACCGGAAAACTGGCGCCGGAACCCAGGGTTTTTGAGATGGGTGACCGAACATCTGTACCTCCCTACAGCTACGCCAACATGCATATCAGTTGTGATGACGCTGCGCCTATTGTTCGCTCATCCTGGTTGCGGGGCGTGTCAGCCCTGCCCAATAATTTTGCCCACGAAGCTTTCCTTGATGAATTAGCGATCAGCTCTGGCCAGGACCCGGTTAACTTCCGCCTTCGACACTTGAAAGATGACCCCAGAGCCATTCAACTGATCGAGCTGACCGCACAGCGTGGCAACTGGCAGCCACCTCAGGACAGAAAACAGACTGTAGATGAAGATGGCTGGTCATATGGGACCGGGTTTGCCTACGGCCATTATGTACACAGTAAATTTCCGGGCTTTGGTGCTGCCCGAGCAGCCTGGGTCGTGCAACTGAAAGTGCAGGCGAATACCGGTGAAGTTCGAGTCCTGAAAATCACTGTCGGCCAGGATGCCGGCCGAATGATCAACCCGGCCGGTGTCAGGCACCAGGTTCACGGCAACGTTATCCAGTCGTTAAGCCGGACGCTGAAGGAACGGGTTGTGTTTGACCACGAAAAAGTCGCCAGCCTGGAATGGGGCGGCTACCCGATCCTTAATTTCACAGAACTGCCGGAAATAGACCTGGTATTGATGGATCTGCCTGAAGAGCCGCCCCTGGGTGTTGGCGAGTCTGCATCACTGCCCTGCGCCCCGGCGGTAGCCAATGCGCTTTATGACGCCACCGGAGTGCGTTTTTACCAGACGCCTTTTACGCCGGATGTCGTCCGGAAACAACTAGCCCGGATATTTCATAAATTGCTGCGATGATCGCGCAGAACCTTGTGGCACTAAGGAATTTTGCGATTGAGCGCCGTACTGGTGTGTACGGTCGATTGAGCAAAACTTTCTTAGTGCTGCAAGG
>JBPCXN010000412.1:0-13298 GCA_051008495.1 Endozoicomonas sp.
AAGAAAAAGCAGGCGCAGCGGTTCCCAGTGTGGAAGGTCTGAACAAGCGGCTGGAGAAAGAGATACAACAGATAAAGACGACGGTACCTGACTTTCAGGCGCTGATGACAGAACTTAAAACACTGGATATGGATGCACTGTCAGGCAGGTTGTCCAGGGGAGAGCCGTTGAGGAAAGAAGAAGGAGAGCTGATCGCCAGGGCGCGGAAAGCACTGCTGGATATTCAGCTCAGTACCGGCAGGCGCTGGCATGAGTCAGTACTTGCAGATCGACTGAACTGGCCTGGGGGCGAGGAATATCGTTGCTATATAAAACTGCTGGAGATTGATCGCCTGCGCAGCCCTCAGATCGATACGGCACAACGTCAATGGCTGATAAAACAGCATAAGAGTGCCAGCCGGCACCCCCATGTGGCGATTGAAGGCGCTGGCCCCTCCGGGTTGACCCTGGCGCTGACCCAGTATCAGGCCGGAGCCAGGGTGACGGTGCTGGAAAAACGCAGCACAGAATACGACAGAGTACAGGTGGTCAGGCTCGACCCGAAGTGGATGAACATGCTCAAGTTCTACCTGGGTGATAAATACCATGAGCTGTTCAGTAGCGAACAGGGGGATTTTGGTCGCCAGGGGTGGGGAATTATCAGGGAGGATGGCTTCGGTGAAATCACCACCCGTTACCTGGAAGACGCCCTGCATATGACGCTGTCAGAGCTGATATCGACTGGTGAACCCGGTATTGAACGGCTTGCCGAACACGAACTGACGGATGTCGTTGAGCCTGAGGACGGTGGCAAATACCGTCTGAAAACCAAAGTACCGATCAGGGAGCACCATACCGAAGGGGCGGTCACCGAGGCTTTCAAAGCAACAGTAAAAGCCAGCCTGGAAAAAACCGAACTCCAGTCATTCACTGGCGATAAGGAAAAAGTACTGAAGGGCCTTTCCGAGACGTCATTCAAGGGGTTCACTGCCAGTAAAAACACGGGGGAGAATGTTGAGGAAGAAGTCCGGGATGTAGATCTCCTGATCTGCGCCGGTGGCAAGAACAGCTCTACAGTGGAAAGTCAATTGAAGCCGGTCACGGTGACTACCGAGGAACACTACGGGGTCTGCACCTGGGAAAACCCGGAAATGGCCAATCGGCCCCTGGATACCTTTGATGACTTCAGGCAGGTAGTGGTCTTAGACAAAGCGTTTCAGCAGGAGTTTAGAAAACAACTCGAAGAGCGTTTCAGCGTTAAGGATCTGGAGCTCTGGATGCCAACTGAAAAAGCGGCGATGGTGGCCAGTCACCACAGCTCCGCAGAGAGCTTTATTCTGCAGGAAATGCTCAAAAACATTGATGGCGAGGTCATGCAGACCCGCTGCTTTGAAAACAAAGGGCTGGTTTATATTGGCATGGAAATGCCGAAGGAGTTCCGTTTTTACATGAAGAAGGTGATTGAGGTTTCTCTGGAGCGTCGCGGACTGAGCAAAGAACAGAAATCAGAACTCATGACTCTCTACCGTCAGGCCTGGTTCCAGGCAGTGGCCAACAGCTATGGTCTGGACAAGAAAGTGGGCGCTACTGCCGATCACATGAACCGGAAATTTGTTACGACTTTCCCGGTTTCCCAGCACCGGCTGCACCAGAATGTACGAACCCTGAGTCATGGCGATGGCCAGCTTCTGGTGACGGCGGCCGGCGACGCTGCCACCAGCCCGCATTTCATGCGCTACAGCGGCCTCACCGGCGCCAGGGAAAATATCCTGCACCTGCTGACGCTGACCCAGGCCATGGCCAGTGGGGTTTCCGAAGAGGAGTTGAGGCAGGAAGTTAAGGCTCTGGAAGCAAAAAGTCAGCGTACCGCCGATTTTGTTATTGAACGTGGCAGGGCCTTCCTCAGCCCGATCCAGGCCAGATAGTGGACATACCGGGATTTTGACAAATACTTAGCCGGTTCTTTTCCACAACAGAGGAAAGTGCCGGTGGCTTCTTCTTCGACGCAAAACGCCAGCCCGGGCAGGCTCTGGACTGGCAGACTCGCCCTACCTGTTTCCCTGGGTCTATTGCTGATCATTCTGGCTTTACCATTGCCGGGGCTGGCCACTTCCGGGCAGATTGTGCTTGGCATTCTGGCCATGGCCGTGCTGCTCTGGATCACCGAGGCACTGGACTATCCGGTCAGCGCCCTGTTGATAGCCGCTCTTATGGCGCTGCTGCTGGGGTTGATTCCTGACAGTAAGACCGGCGTGGTGCTGGGCACCAGCAAAGCCATCGGGCTGGCCATGAAGGGGTTCGCTTCCACCGGCATAGTGATGATCACAGGCGCTTTGATCATGGCTTCGGCCATGCAGAGCACCGGTCTGGACCGGCGCATAGCCCTGGCGATATTATCCCGGGTCCGGCCCAATACCAGTGCCATACTCGCCGGCTGTCTCTCTATTGGTATGGCTCTGTCGTTTATAGTGCCATCCCCTACCGGCCGAACCGCGGTTCAGGTGCCGATTCTGGCCGGGCTGGTCAATAGCCTTGGGATGAGCGACAAAAGTCGTTTGTCTGCGATACTGATGATCGGGGCCGCCCAGGTCAGTACGGTATGGAATGTTGGCGTGATGACGGCCACTGTGCACAATATTGCCGGACTGGAGCTGATGGCGGAGCACAGTGGCTTCACCATCACCTGGGCCAGGTGGCTGCTGTATGCGGCGCCCTGGTCGCTGCTGATGACCATGATCCTGTTTGTCATTCTGCGCCGGGAAATGGCCGGGCACAGCATCAATGGCGCTGCCGCCACCCTGGTGACAGGAAACCGGGAGCCGATGACAGCGCGGCAGAAGCGTCTGGCGATGTATTCCGCCCTGCTGTTAGTGCTCTGGATAACCGAAGGCATGCTTCATCATATTTCTGTGCCGGCCTCCATGCTGATGATGGCGGTTGCTCTGTTGTTGCCTGGCGTCGGCGTCTTTGATAGCTGGAAGGAACTGGAAAAACGCCTGCCCTGGGGTGTCCTGATCATGTTCGGGGTCAGTATCAGCCTCGGGCAGCAGCTGGTCAGCACCGGGGCGGCGGCCTGGCTGGCCGAGGCCTGTTTCTCGTCCCAGAGTTTCCAGTCCATGCCGCTGGTGTTGCTGATTTTTGCCATGACGCTGTTTACCACGATCATGCACCTGGGCTTTGCCAGCGCCATGAGCCTGACTGTGGCTCTGCTGCCGGTTTTCCTGGCGATTGTCGACACTCTGCCCGACAGTATGGCCGCCTACAGCATGTCGCTGGTGCTCCTGCAACTGTTTGCCGTCAGCTTCGGCATGATCCTGCCGGTCAATGCCCCACAGAACATGCTGGCCTATTCCACCGACAGCTTTGATACCAGAACCTTTGCCCGGATCGGCGTTCAGTTGACCATCGCCAGCCTGGCGCTGTTTACGCTGTTCTCGGTCACCTGGTGGCGCTGGACCGGACTGCTGTGAACTTTGCTCTTCTTTTTTTCTTCAAGCAGGGATAACTTAGTTAGAACAAAAACACGGGTATTCAGCTTTTGTCGATCATTATGGCGCCACCCGTATCTGGGAAGAGCGTGAGTTTCGACGGGCTAATGACCCGTTTGCGAACTTCTACCTGAAACACTGTATCCCGGAGTCTTGTTTATGTCAGCGACCATCTGGAACTTTCCCACTAAAATGCATTTTGGCGCCGGTGTCGTCGTGCAGTTGCCGGCCCTCTGCCGTGAACTGGGCATCAGTCGTCCATTGCTGGTCACCGACCGGGGGCTGAAGGATCTGCCCTTTGTTCAGGATATGCTTGAGCAGTGTAATGGCGCCGGACTCACTGCCGCCCTGTTTGGTGCGGTCAAGGGAAATCCGGAGGGTGTTGATGTTGATTCCGCTGTAGTGGCCTTCCGGCAGAATGGCTGTGATGGAGTGATTGCCGTGGGTGGCGGCAGTGCCCTGGACGTGGGGAAAACCGTGGCGCTGGTGGCAGGCCAGAAGCGCTCGCTGTGGGAACTGGGTGGGGGCGGGTTTGACTGGAGCTGGATCGCAGACAATGACGTGCTGCCCCTGGTTGCCGTTCCCACCACGGCCGGCACCGGCTCGGAAGTGGGGCGTTCATCGGTCATCATCCATGAAGCCAGCCAGAGCAAGAAGATCGTTTTTCATCCTAGCCTGATGCCGCCGGTGGTGCTTTCCGACCCGGAGCTGACTGTCGGGCTGCCGCCGCATATCACCGCCGCTACCGGTATTGACGCTTTTGTCCATTGTTTCGAAGCCTACTGCGCCCCGGGCTTTCACCCCATGGCCGAAGGCATAGCGCTGGAAGGTATGCGACTGGTGGCGGAAGCCCTGCCCAGGGCCTTTGACCAGGGCGATGATGTAGACGCCCGAGGCAAAATGCTGGCGGCAGCCACCATGGGCGCCACGGCTTTCCAGAAAGATCTTGGCGGCGTTCATGCCCTGGCGCATCCGCTAGGTGCCCTGTACGACATCCATCATGGGCTGGTCAACGCCATCCTGCTGCCTTACGTCATGATTGCCAATCATACGGCTATAGCCGAACGAATGGCACTGCCAGCGCGGGTACTGGGGCTGGAGCAGGCAAACTTTAACGGCCTGCTGGACTGGGTGCTGGCTTTCAGGGAGCGCCTGGGGATTCCCCACAGTCTCAGTGAGACCGGCATTTCTGCTGACAAAATTGCAGAAGTGGGTCAGCGGGCTGCTGTCGATCCCTGCGCCCCTGGCAATCCTATCCCCTTTACGGCGGAACAATATTCAAGGATTTTTGCCAATGCCCTGCAGGGGCGGTTGAGCTGACAGCAGTCGTATTACATGTACAAACTCATGGATGAGGGAAGCCATGTCTGAATCGTTTATTCTTACCGGCGGCACCGTGGTGGATGGCACCGGACAGCCAGCCTTTACCGGGGACATCCTGGTGGAGAAGGGCGCTATTCGCGCCGTATCCAGAAACGCCCTGGAAGCAGGGCAGCCCCGGATTGATTGCCGTGGCAAGGTTGTCGCACCGGGCTTTATCGATATGCACTCGCATATGGATTTTTTCGCCGCCGCAAAGAACCCCGCCCATTTTGCTTCTTTCACCCGCCAGGGCATCACCAGTTTTGTCGCCGGCAATTGTGGTTTCAGTCCCTGCGCACTGCTACCTGATAGTGAGCATCAGCACCTGATCAACAACTCTCTGTTTCGGGAAGGCGCTGATGACATTCACTGGCAGACTTTTGCCGAGCTGGAGGCACGGATCAACAGCAGTGACATCCGCCAGGGTATCATCCAGATGGCCGGGCACGGCAGCTGTCGTACGTCACTGTCCGGCTTTGACGACCGGCAGCTGAGCCGGCGTGAATTTGAAATCCTGCTGGGACTGCTGGAGGAAGCTCTGCAGGAAGGTGCAGCCGGTGTCTCCCTGGGGTTGCAGTACAGGCCGGGGATTTTCGCCTCAAAACGGGAACTGACGGCCGTGGCGGAGCTGGTTCAACGCTATGACCGCCTGCTTTCCGTTCATGCCCGGGCCTACTCAGCCCTGTCTGGAACCTATCCCCTGAAACCCTTTGGGCGGCCCCACAATCTGCTGGCGATTGATGACATGCTGGACCTGGCGCGCGTCACCGGGGTGAAACTGCAGTTCTCCCACCTGATCTTTGCCGGGCTGCGCACCTGGAAGACTTTCGACCGGGCCCTGGACCTGTTTGACCAGGCTCGGGCCGAGGGGCTGGATATCATGTTTGATATCTTCCCATACCCCTGCGGCGCTACCTTGTTGAATAGCATTTTTCCGGACTGGTTCATGTCGGGCATGCCGGACAGCTTTTTCTCCATTCCGAAAAGGCTGCGGCTGAAGCTGGAGCTTGGTTTAGGGTTGAAGCTGCTGGGGCTACGCTATGACGATATCTGCCTGAGTCACGCTGGCTGTCCGGAATACAAGGGCATGGAAGGGGAGAGCATGGCCGAAATCGCCCGGGTGGTGCAGCGCTCTCCTCTGGAAACGGTCCTGGATATCATGGAAAAGAGTGATACCCAGGCGAGAGTACTGATGCATCGCTATTATGGCCCGGGTCTCGTTGAACGGTTAATGACCCATGAGGCCGCCATCTATGCTACCGATGCCTGGCCGGAGCCTGCGGGCGTCCAGAACCCGGCCGCTTTCGGCGCCTTTCCGCGCTTTCTGCAGATTGCCCGGGAAACGGGTAACCTCTCCCTGGAGCAGTGTATCAGGAAGATGACCGGGCTGGCTGCCGGGCGTGTCGGCCTGAACGACAGAGGAATTCTGTTGCCGGGACGGCGTGCCGACATCACGGTGTTTGACTGGCAGAAAATACAGGACCGGACTGATACCCTGGGCAATAACGCCAGCCCGGCCGGTATTGAGCATGTCATTATTCGTGGTGAAACACTGCTCGGTTATGGTGTCCTGCAGGATGGCGCCGGGCAGCAGGAACTGGCGCTGAATCCATAGACACCGCCCGGACGTAAGGGGTAACAAGAACCGTGCAAACCAGGAACTGCCAATGACTTATCTCAGCTCGCAGGAGATTGCCGAAAGACAGCCGGACCCCAGGCCACAGGACTACCGGGAGTCGATACGGCAGGCGCGCCAGAAAATCACCGAAGCAGGCTACTGGCAGGCCAACCAGCAGATGGGCAGACGCTGGGCGGCAGGCTGTGTCGCCCTGGAGATCACCCAGCGCTGTAATCTGGACTGCAGTTTTTGCTACCTGTCGGAACATTCCGAGGCCATGAAAGATCTGCCTCTGTCCGAGATTTACCGTCGCATTGACGAGATCTTGCACTATTACGGCCCCAATACCGATGTGCAGGTCACTGGTGGAGATCCGACCTTGAGACAAGAGTCGGAGCTGCTGGCCATTGTCAGCCGAATCCGCGACAAAGGCCTGCGTCCCACCCTGATGACCAATGGCATCAAGGCCCGGCGACCGTTGCTGGAGAAACTGGCGCAGGCCGGGCTCTGTGATATTGCTTTCCATGTGGATACCACGCAGGACCGGCTTCAGCCAGGACGGGAGCGAACCTATAGCAGCGAAGTCGCCCTCAATTCGGTACGACAGGAATATATTGAGCGCTGTCGTGGGTTGCCTTTTTCGGTTTTCTTCAACACCACGGTTCATGAAGGCAATGTCCATGAAGTGCCGGCCCTGGTGCGGTTCTTCGTCGACAACGCTGATCGTGTCAGGACAGTTTCCTTTCAGCTGGGAGCCGATACCGGCCGTGGCACCGAGCGAGACCGCGGACTGGCCGTTGACCAGGCCAGTGTCTGGCGACAGATTGAAGATACTGCTGGAACCCGCATTAATCCCAGGGGGTTTATGGCCGGTCACTCCGACTGCAACCGTTATGGTATGACGGTGGTGGCTGGCGGTCAGGCCGTTGATGTGTTCGACAGCACCGAGCTGGCCGGCCAGTTGATGGCAGCCGGAGAAGGCTTTGTCGCCCATCGTGACAACCGCTGGCTGACAACAAAGGAAGTGGCGCGCTGGGTGCTGAAACACCCCGGTCTGACCCTGCGACTTGCCGGCAAGGCCCTGGACCGGCTCTGGCGGATAAAGGCGGGGTTGTGGCAAAACCGTGGACGAGCCTCGACACTGTCGTTTCTTATCCATGATTTTATGGACGCCGACTGTCTCGACTGCCAGCGCATCGACAGCTGCGCTTTTAAAACCATGACCGCCGACGGGCCGGTCTCCATGTGCCTGATGAATGCCCGCCGTGACAGCTTCCTGGCCAGGGACCAGCAGTTGTTCACCGAAGTGCAGCCATTGAAACTGGTGGACCCGGACAGCTATCCGCTGAAGCATACCAAGGGGCGCACCCGAGCCCGGAAGCTGACGCAGAAACAGGAGGCCTCTTATACCGGATAATGCCGGATTAGAATCGCAAATTCGTAATCCGACGTGGGTAATCAACCATAAGTGGAGTGTTTGGAAAGGGTTATCTTTGTCGGATTACGGGCATTAGCCCTGATCCGACCTATCCATATACTCGTATACATTCTCCCTGGCAGTAGTAGTAAAGTGGCTGCCCACTTTGCTGCTGTATAACCCTGACCATGAGCACCCCAATGCAAGAGCCGTTCTGGCGGCGCAAGAACCTTGAGGCGATGACCCGCGATGAATGGGAATCGCTCTGTGACGGTTGCGGACGCTGCTGCCTGAACAAACTGATTGATGACAACACCGGTGAGATCCATACGGTGGCTGTCGCCTGTAAGTTGCTGGATCTGGGCACCGGTCGCTGTTGTAACTACAAGCACCGGCGCAAGCATGTGCCGGACTGCATCATGTTTACGCCGAAAACCCTGCATGAGCACCTGCGCTGGCTGCCGGACAGCTGCGCCTACCGGTTGCTCTACGATGGTTACGACCTGCCGGACTGGCATCCGCTGATCACCGGCGACCCGAATTCGGTACATGAAGCCGATTTTTCCGTTAAAGACAAGGGGTTTGTCTCTGAAGAAGCCGTTCCGGACCCGGCCGACTGGCACGACTACATTATCTGTGTCGGCTAACTCTCCTGCCTGAAATAGCCCGTGCGTATTGCCGGGATTGTTTTTATCCCGATTCCTTACTGTACGGCAGATAGTCTCTCCTATGCTTGGGTTTCTCCTGATGTAGAAGAGGGGTATCTGTCATGCGTAAACTTGTCTGTTTCTTTCTCTGGCTCTGTGCTTCCATGCCGTTGTATGCAGACAGCGACAGCATGCACTGGTATCCGCTGCCGGAAGGCTACCGTTCCCAGACGGCGAACATGATGGCATTGATCGCCAGCGATTTCAGGCTGGCCGTCGGTGCCGTGAACGGTCAGCGGGATGTGATTCTCAACATTGCCAGCAGTAGCGGTAAGGAAGGGCCTTTGGTCTACCGTTATACGCCGGGCGGAGAAGGTCAGGCCGTCCGCAGGCTGAAGTCTGAAATGGCTGACCGGTTGCATTGTAGGCGCGCTCTGGCCGTATCTGACAATCTTCCTTCTGAGAAGATAAGCGGGTTCCTGTTGGCGGGTGTTTCTTCTCCCTATATGGCAGCCCTGCAGAATTGTGATATGTCAGCCATGTCACCCGTGATCTGGCAGAATGGCCGCTGGCGGACATTGGAGCATGGTGCGCCGTTTGACACCAACCTGACCGAGAACGCCCTGGTGCCAGTCGCTTTCTCCTCTGCTACAGCCCAGTGGCTGCTCGGCAAGGAAGTGTCCAGAAAGCGGCACCGGGGGAGAGCCGCTGGCGAGATCGTAAGCCTGGTGGTATGGCGCCACGATAGCGAATCTGGCAACTATGTTCCCCATCAGCGACTGCAGCCACCGGCAGGTTACCAGGTTTCAGAAATTGTTCAGTTTATTGAAGACGGTAAGCATATTGTGCTGAACGTCCGCCAGGAAACCCCCTGTCGTACCACTTTGATTGGTGTCTGGATTTTCCATGCTTACCAGAACAGTAGCAGGTCGATGAAATTCATTATGAACCCCCATTGCGATTGTTCACAGGACCCCGGTGCGCCGGAGTTCAGCCTGGTCTATTCCCTGGAGAATGGCCTTTACCAGCAGCATTTTGCCCAGGATTATCAGCACAGGGCCATCGGCTACGACGCCTCGCATAACCGGGTGCTGGTCAGCGAGCAGCTGGGTGCAGCAGCTGGCGGTGCGGCGCTGAACCTTGACAGCTACAATCTGTCAGCCAGTGGCGATGTTCTGTTCAAAGCCCCCCCGCTCAGCAGCAATCGCATTAACCTGACCGGCCCGGGCGGACAACTCATTTCCAGTTCTGTCACTGGCCATAGGGGGATCGGGGCCATGGTCTACCAGCAGGGCATTACCCGGGATCAGGCTGGAACGGCTGCCTTTGTCAGCCTCCCGGTTTATTTAAGAAGAAACTGCCGTTTATCGGGCCCACCGCTGTCCACTTGTTCCCAGAGAGATCTGAAACTGACCGCCGTGTCTGGCACGACCGCTTTCGGCGATTGTTTCAGCCAGCATTATCAGACAAAGGCTGACGGCTTTCTGCAGGTTGACCTGTCTGCCTGTCCGGAAGATCTGGGCGATGTCACCCAGGCACCAGAAGGAAACAGTGAGACCGACCGTTCGCTGACACCCGAAATTCGGGATATGAATGTTGAGAATGCGCTTTAGGGAAAAAATGCCAATGTTTGTCGGATTAGAATCGCAGGTTCGTAATCCGACAAACACCTGCCAGACCTGGGAGTGAGAATGTCTGCACCATTATTTTGCAGTCATCCAGGCACTGAGCCAGATCAAAACAAGCGTATTCAGTTTTGCCGCCTCCGGGGACCACTGTTAGAATTCCGCTGATCATTTTTTCTCAATCGGACCGGATATAGAGTGGCAACGTACGGGCTGGTGCTGGCTGGTGGACAATCGTCCCGCATGGGGCGCGACAAGGCGCTGCTGGAGTGGCAGGGACGGCCGTTGTTTCAGCATATGCAAGCCCTGCTGGAACAGGCAGGGGTCTGTCGTGTATTTCTGAATGGCGCCCAGTGTGGCGAAGAGGCACTGGTTGATCGGATTCCCGGCAAGGGCCCTATGAGTGGCATTGATGCCGTTCTGCCGCATGTGCCCGATGGTTCCAGACTGCTGGTGGTGCCGGTGGATATGCCGCTGCTGCCGGCCGAGGCCATAGCCAGACTGATGGATACGGACCCAGCCCCTGACACGCCACTGCATTACGACGGCTTCCCCCTGCCCTGGCTGTTACCGGTCAACGGAGAGCTGCGTCGGCAGCTGGCAACCGCCCTGCACAGTAGCGATCACCGGCACTATGCCCTGCGCCACCTGCATCAGGTTCTGGCAGGCCGGAAACTGCCGCTGCCGGCACCGCTGGCCGAGCTGTTTCACAATACCAACACTCCCGCTGATTGGGAGTCCTGCAAGCAAATAGATGCCGGAACCCTGCCGACAGGCTCCGGGTCTGCCAAGGAGACATGATGGCCCATAACCAGATTTCTGAATTCGTACCACTGAACATCGCCGTGCTGACAGTGTCTGATACCCGTACGGAAGAAAACGACACCTCCGGCCTGCTGCTGTCCGACTGCCTGACAGAAGCCGGACACCGTCTGGCGGACAAGGCCATCGTCAAGGACGATATCTACAAGATCCGCGCAGTGCTGTCCCGCTGGATTGCTTCTGAAACCGTACAGGCGGTGCTGATCACCGGTGGTACCGGCTTCTCCGGCCGTGACAGCACACCGGAAGCTGTGTTGCCGCTGTTTGACAAGGAAGTGGCTGGCTACGGTGAACTGTTCCGACAGCTGTCTTACCAACAGATCGGCACTTCTACCATCCAGTCCCGCACCGTGGCCGGCTTTGCCAATGGCACTGTGGTGTTTGTCATGCCGGGTTCCAACAATGCCTGCCGTACCGCCTGGGAAGGTATTATCCGCGAGCAGATGGACAGCCGTCACCGCCCCTGTAACTTCGTAGAGCAGCTGAAGGTTGAACAGCTGAAGCAGGTCGACTGATGGCGCTCACCCATACCGATGACCAGGGCCGGGCAAACATGGTCGATGTTGGCGAAAAAGACGTCACACGGCGTGAAGCCCGGGCGGAAAGCTATGTCACCATGAAGCCGGAAACCCTGGCGCTGGTGCAGGATAACGGCCTGAAAAAAGGCGATGTGCTGGCTGTGGCCAGAATTGCCGGTATCCAGGCGGCTAAACAGTGCAGCAGCCTGATTCCCCTTTGCCATCCGTTGATGCTGAATTACATTGGCGTCGAGTTTGATCTGCAGCCCGAGCCTCTTTCTGGAAAAAGTCGTATCAGGATAGAAACCTGCTGTCGTCTGAACGGCAAGACCGGGATTGAGATCGAAGCTTTGACCGCAGCCTCCGTGGCGGCACTGACCATCTACGACATGTGCAAGGCGGTGGACAAGGATATGGTGATTGGCGGTGTCCGGGTGCTGGAAAAGTCCGGCGGCAAGAGTGGTCACTACCTGGCAGAAGACAGGAGTTCTGCTGATGATTAATGTGTTGTTCTTTGCCAGCTACCGGGAAAAACTGGGTTGTGAAAGTCTGCAGTTGCAGGAACACCCGACCAGTCTGTCGGCTCTAAGGACTTTGCTGGCCGGTCGGGGCCAGGCCTGGCAGGAAGTGATGGATGACCAGCGGGTGCTGGTGGCCCTGAACCAGGCCATGACCCGCAGGGATGCGGCATTAAACGACGGTGATGAAGTGGCCTTCTTCCCTCCCGTCACAGGCGGTTGACATGATTACCATTCAGACAGAGGATTTCGATCCCGGACTGGAACAGGAAAGGCTCAGCGATAAAACCGGCATTGGCGCCGTCGTCGCCTTTACCGGCCTGGTTCGGGACCAGAACCTGGGCGACGGCGTTACCGGGCTCTACCTGGAACATTACCCGGGGATGACCGAGAAGTCCCTGCAGGCGATCGTCAATGAAGCCAGGGGACGCTGGTCGCTTGAAAGGGTTCGGGTCATTCACCGGGTCGGGCAACTGCAGCCCGGAGACCGGATTGTCTATGTAGCCACGGCCAGCGCCCATCGCCAGGCGGCGTTTGAGGCCTGTGATTTTATCATGGACTACCTGAAGACCCGGGCGCCGTTCTGGAAAAAAGAAACCACCGGCGACGGTGGTCGCTGGCTCGATGACCGCGACACCGACAAACAGGCGGCTGAACGCTGGGCGCTGGAGGACAACGCTTGAGGCTGATGTCCATTTGCCCGAAGCCCGTCTGTGTAGGTCGGATTAGAATCGTAGATTCGTAATCCGACGTGAACCATCAACAATGATCGTGAATCTGGCTGGTTATGTGCTTGTCGGATTACGGGCATAGGCCCTAATCCGACCTACTCCATAGCTTTGCTATAACCTTGGATGCCTGGGAGCGATGCGAAGAGCTTCTTTATTTTTTTTGTGCCTTAGTGTCTTGTTGCCGGTCTTGGCCGCGCTTCCTGCCACAAGTCAGGCTGCCCAGCTGAGAGTGGCCGTGGCGGCCAACTTCAAACCGGCGCTGGATGAACTGATCAAAAAGTACCAGCAGAAAACCGGCCAGCGGGTGCTGGTCTCCTCGGCTTCCTCCGGTGTGCTGTTCAACCAGATTGCCCATGGCGCGCCCTTCGATGTCTTCCTGTCCGCTGACAATGAGCGCCCGCAAGCCCTGGAGCAACGCCGGTTGATTGTGCCTGGCAGCCGGCAACCCTATGCTTACGGACGGCTGGTGCTCTGGCACCAGCCTCGGTCTAAAAACGATAAACACCGGCAAACCATGACTCTCGACGACCTTGGCCGCTGGCAGAAACGTCTGGCGATGGCCAACCCGGCCAC